>DAIDJC010000001.1 GCA_027451565.1 Limisphaerales bacterium
TCCTGTGCCCATCCTGTTCCAACACCTCGTCGTAGAAATTTTGATGATTCATCCGCCTTGCCACCGTCTGGCTCACCAAGGCACCCAGCATCAACGCTGGCACCAGGGAAAATTTCTGGGTCATTTCAAAAACGATCAGGATGCCTGTGACCGGAGCCCAGACCACGGCGCCAAGGCAGGCGCTCATGCCCACCACTGCAAGAGTCAGACTGTCTCCGGGGCTGACATGCCATTCCAAGCCCAAAAGGCTGGAAATGGCGGTTCCCACCATGCATCCAAAAAATAGTGTGGGTGAAAAAATACCGCCACAGCCGCCGAAACCGTAGCAGCAAAAAGTGGCCATGAATTTTCCAAGCAGGAGCAACACCGCAAGCTGCCAGCCTATGTCTCCGGCCAACGCGCTGGAAAGATCGCCATAGCCCAGGCTGAAAATGCCAAGGTGACCCGTGTGCCAATAAATACTTACGCCCAGGATCCATGTGATCCATCCACCCAAGGCTGGAGTCAGCCAGATGGGAATTTCGGGATGCGCTTTCATGCGCATTCTCAGATTAAGGCTGAATCTTTGAAAATAAACTCCCACCAATGCTGCAATTCCAGCAACCAAAGGTGTCATGACAAAACCGAACCATGTGGGTGCGTCGGAGACTTTCAGCCGGAAAGAGGGTTGGGGGCCTATAACGCCGTGGACCACCAAGGCACCCAAAACGGACGCCAGCAACACGGGACCAAGCAACCGGCTGTTGAGGTCGCCAATTATTTCCTCCAGCACGAATGTGGTGGCGGCGAGTGGCGCGTTGAAAGCTGCTGCCAGGCCGGCGGCGGCGCCTGCCGCTGCGGCTGCCCTGCGGCTTTGTTTGGGTTCGCCAGCCAAACCCGCCACATTCGAGGCCAAAGCTCCGCCAATCTGCACGCTCGGACCCTCGCGGCCCAAGCTGGCGCCACCCCCCACACTCAAGATGCCCGCCACGAATTTAAGCACGGCTACCCGCCATCGGACAAAGCCAAAATCCTTCCAAAAAGCCAGCTTGTGCTGTGGAATTCCGCTTCCAGCGGCATCCTTCCCAAAAGTCTGCATCAGCCAGCCTCCAAGAAAAGACGTGGCCGTGATCACAAGAAAGGTCCCTGTTGCAAAATAAAAAAGCGGTTTGCCTGCAAAGCGGGCAATGCCCTGGTCATAAAGCCATCCGATGCCCAGTTGGAAAAAAACTGCTGCCAGGCCTGCCGTCAGGCCGTAAACGCAGGAAGTCAGCACGGCGCGGCTTCGTGCGGGAAATCTTGACCAAAACTTTCTGAAAAATTCAGGATTCATATTATATCAATGTCCATCGTTCTGAATATGCGAATCCAGCATTTTCAAGTCGGCGCTCCTCTAGCCGGAATCCTGCTTTTCTGAGGTATTGGCCTGGGGGAACGAGGCTGCGGGCGGAAAGCCCGGTGGTGATCCAAAAAAAATCGTAGAGAAGTCTAAGCAGCGCCCGGGCCCTCCATTTGCGCCAGCCTCGATCCGGCACCCTGAAATCAGATACCAGCCAGGTGGCACCCGGACTGGCGGCCGCAGCCAGTTCCATTACCAAGCCCTCCAGAGTCTCGGCAGGGAAACAATCCAGGAAAAAATGGGTTGCCAGCAAGTCATAGCGCCCGCCACGAGCCCGCCAGTCCAGGGCATCCATTTGCTGGAAATCCACTCGGGACGGATCCAAACCACTCTTGTTTATTTTCGCAAGCATGCAGCGAATCATCGCCCCGCTTTTTTCCACGCAGGTGATGCGCACATCCGGGTTGGTCTTCATGAGCCGCAACAGAAATCGGCCCCTGCCTTCACCCACCAAGAGTGCCCGGCGAAACCTCCCGCCCTCTGTCAAGAATTGAGTCCGGCATCGCTGCATTAAAGGACCCGCAAAAGCCAGTTCCATCCAGCCATAATGCGGAGCCAAACGATCAAAATTCATTTAAAGAAATTTCGACCAGAATAATTCAAATCGAGGAAGCTGTATATTTAAATCAAATTGAATATCCTAACCATCATTCCATGCTTTCTTGGGGGCCGGGGTTCGGTGGCGCCGAATTCGCGCCTGGCTGGTGGACCGGACTGGCAAGGAAACCTTGCATCCGGGAGTTCCAAAAGAGTCATTCAGGCAACATGTGATCCACTGTTTTGTTTACATTTTTAAAAAATCAACTTGAGCCAGGGCGTTCTGTTTGGTTTAATCCACGGCTCGCACTTTGCTGCGGTAGGTTACCCAAGTGGCCAACGGGGGCAGACTGTAAATCTGCTGGCTTACGCCTTCGATGGTTCGAATCCATCACCTACCACCATTTCTTTTTTAATTGAAAAAACAATTTCTTTCGGGGTTTTTTGCACCCATTAAGGTTGAGTCATGACACATGAAAGTGATCTCGACCGCGTCATGGCGAAGAACCGCGTTTGTAGCAATAAAATTTTGATTGTGAACTGGAAACCGGTCTGAATCTGGGATTGTTTGGGACCGAATCAAGACAATCAGCCCTTCCAACCGGCAGGTTTAAATCCCGCCAATTTGTTGCTGAATAATCGTTTGTGAATGAAAATCCCATATTGGCTTGTCGTTATGCGGGTGCGTTTACTTTCGAATCGTCACTGAATCGTCACTGTTTTTTTGCCGGTTTGCAATTGTGCTAAAATGAGTGTCATGCCATCTTCAAACCCGTGAAACCAAAGATTTTGGTTGTGGATGACGAACCCGAGGCGGTTGAATTGCTTGAGTTCAATCTCAAGCAGGCAGGTTACGTGGTTACTACGGCGGGGGATGGAGCTGAGGCTCTCAAGCGTGCACGCAGTCAAACTCCGGATTTGATCGTTTTGGATGTAATGCTTCCCGAGATGGATGGATTTGAAATATGCAAATCCCTCAGGCTGGATCCAGCCACATCCAAGGTTCCCATCATCATGTTAACGGCGAAAGCCGCGGAAATTGACCGTGTATTGGGGTTGGAATTGGGGGCGGATGACTATCTCACGAAGCCCTTTAGCCCCAGGGAACTTTTGTTGCGGATAAAAAAAATTCTTTCTCGAACGCAGGTTGAGGAGAACTCGAAGGATCAGCTTCGGTTTGGCGACCTCACGGTGGATGTTCCCCGCCATGTGGCCAGTTGGCGAGGCAAGACCATTGACCTGACCGCCACGGAATTCCGGCTTCTCACCATTCTATCCCAGCGGTCGGGCCGGGTTCAATCCCGGGACCAGCTTTTGCGGGATGTATGGGAGTATGACAGCCTGATTGACACCCGCACCGTGGACACTCACATGCGGCGGCTAAGGGAAAAACTCGGACCTGCTTCCAAACATTTGGACACGGTGCGCGGTGTGGGTTACCGTTTTGTGGAGTGAATATTTTGCCGCAGTTTCAATTGCCAGTAATCGCTTGGAGATGGGGGCTTATTCCCGTGCAAACAGGGTGCCATTAGGGAGTTTATCATGTGGGCCGTTCTCGCGATCCTTTTCTTGTTTCTGGCCCTTGGGGTTCATCTGGCTTGGAAACGGCATTTTGACACCAAAACAAGGCAATTCAACTCGGAGTTGCTGGATTTGCAGCGTCGGCAACAACAAACTGAACTTTTTGCCAAGGCGCGGGAACAGGTTTTGTTCAATTCCATGCTGGAGGGTCTGCTGCTGCTGGATTATAACCACCGCATCACACTGGCCAACCGGTCTTTCAAATCACTTTTTGGTGTCAAGGTGGAACTCCGGGGCAAATCCATTTTGGAGGCCCTCCGTCTGCATGCCTTGGAGGACTTGGTCAGCCAGGTTGAGACACACGGACAAGTGCTCAACTACGAACTCAAGCTCCCCGACATCAACGAGCGCTGGCTTCAGGTCAATGCCGCAGTCATCCATGATTCGGATGGACGCCGCGAGGGAACTATTCTTGTTTTTCACGACCTTACCCGTCTCAAGCAACTTGAGCGCACGCGGGAGGAATTCGTTGCCAATGTCAGCCACGAACTGCGGACGCCGCTTTCGCTTATCAAAGGCTACGTGGAGACCCTCCTTGATGGCGCCAGCCAGCAACCGGAGGTGACCCAGCGTTTTTTGAAAATCATTGAGCGCAACACCCAGCGCTTGAATTTGCTCATCCAGGACCTTCTCACCATTTCGGCGCTGGAGTCCGAAAGAATCCAACTCAGCCTTCAACCCGTTTCCTTGCGCGGGTTGGCGGATAAAATCCTGTCTGATTTGCACGCCCGCGCGGAATCCAAAAGCATGGCCTTGATCAATAATTTGGAGGATTTTCAGGTTTTGATTGATCCCAACCGCATGGACCAGGTGCTGGCCAACCTGGTGGACAATGCCATCAAATATGGCCGGACTCACGGAAAAGTGATGATCGGCGCCCGGCGGTTGGCGGATTCCTCCGTTGAAGTGCATGTTCGGGATGATGGTCCGGGAATTCCGCCTGAGGCCCTCGACAGGGTGTTTGAAAGGTTTTATCGGGTGGACAAGGCTCGTTCCAGGGACCAGGGAGGAACGGGGCTGGGGCTTTCCATTGTCAAACACATTGTCCAAGCCCACGATGGCCGTGTTTGGGTCGAAAGCGAGGTGGGCAAGGGAGCCACCTTCTTTTTCACGTTGCCGCCCTTGCCTCCCGCCTGAATTTTTGAGGCAAATCGCGGGTGTCCGGCCCCATGGCTTGTCGTCTCGACAAATTCGCGCCGTTTTTTACCATGTATTCAATGTCGTTAAACGAACAACCTTTGGTCATTGCCGGACGTCAGTTCCGTTCCAGGCTCATTTTGGGCACGGGCAAATTTTCCTCCCCAGAACTCATGAGGAAAGCCATGGATGCCAGCGGGTCGGAAATGGTAACCGTGGCTCTTCGCCGGGCCGATCTTTCCGGGGCTGGCGATCCCTATGCCAACATTCTTGAATTCATTGATCCGAACCGGTATCTGGTCCTGGCCAATACCAGCGGCGCAATGAATGCTGGGGAGGCGGTGCGTCTGGCGCGTCTTGCCGTGGCGGCCGGCTTGCCAAAATGGATCAAACTCGAAATTCATCCCGATCCCCGGTATCTGCTTCCCGACCCGGTTGAGACCTTCAAGGCGGCAGAAATCCTCGTGCAGGAAGGTTTCACTGTTCTTCCATATATCAATGCAGACCCTGTGCTGGCCAAACGCCTTCAAGAGGTGGGCTGTGCCACGGTCATGCCTCTTGGTTCGCCCATCGGGTCCAATGGTGGCCTGCAAACCCGTGATCAAATTCGAATCATTATCGAGCAGGCGACCGTCCCCGTGGTGGTGGATGCAGGGATCGGTGCTCCCAGCCATGCGGCTGAGGCCATGGAAATGGGGGCAGACGCTGTCCTCGTGAATACCGCCATTGCCGTTGCTTCCGATCCCGTGCAAATGGCGGAAGCCTTTAATCTGGCTGTACTTGCCGGGCGCCAGGCTTTCAATGTCGGCCTACCAGGGTCGGCACGTCACGCTTCCCCCACAAGTCCTCTGACAGCATTCCTGGATTGATTATGAAAAAACCTGCTTTGAACCCGGCGCGAATCCGCAAAATCCTGGCGAAAGCCGCAAAACTCCGCGTGCTTGTCCTGGGCGACGTGATGCTGGACCAATTTATTTGGGGAAATGTCTCGCGCATTTCCCCCGAGGCGCCAGTGCCGGTGGTGGAGTTTTCCCGTGAGAATTTCATGCCGGGTGGTGCCGCCAATGTGGCCAGGAACATTGCCGCCTTTAATGCCGGCGTGGACCTGATGGGAATCATCGGCGTGGATGATGCCGGTCGCAAGCTGTGCGAAATCCTCCGGCAACAGTCCATCAATGGAGGGCGCTTGGTGAAAAGCCCGGTCCGCCACACCACAATCAAAACCCGCATCGTGGCTCATCAACAGCAAGTGGTTCGGATTGATCGTGAATCGGTTGGATTACCCGATAAAAACTCAGCGAGATTATTGGCCAGTCGTTTCGATGCTGCCATCAATGACGCGGATGCGGTGATCGTGGGAGATTACGGCAAGGGGGTCATTTCCCAGCCCTTTCTGGACCAGGTCAAGGCGGCCTGCCGGAAAAGGGGCATTTGGCTGAGCCTGGATCCCAAGCCGGTGCATCAATTGAATTTAACCGGACTGTCTCTCATAACTCCCAATCGCCGAGAGGCGTTTCAGTTGGCGGGCCTGGCGGATGACACCCGCACGGAAAATCCCCTGAAAGACGCCACGCTGGCCAAAGTTTCCGAGCGTTTGCTCCGGGAATTACGTCCGGCTGTGCTCCTCATCACACTGGGCGAATTGGGAATGCTTTTATGCCAGCGCGATGCCCCGCCGTTTCATATTCCAACGGTTGCACAGGAGGTTTTTGACGTTTCAGGGGCCGGAGACACGGTCATTTCTGTTTTTACACTGGCCATCGCTGCCGGTGCATCTCCCATCGAGGCATCCATCCTTTCCAACCATGCCGCAGGCATCGTGGTGGGCAAGGTGGGCACCGCAACCACTTCACCGGCGGAACTCTTGAAGAGTTTTTGAGACTCATAAAGCAACCCTCTGAAGACATTTTTTCATGAGCCAGGCCAAAATCACCATCGAAATCATTCAAAAAATGAAATTGGATGGCCAGCCCATTGCCGCGCTTACTGCATATGATTTCACCATGGCAAGGTTGCTTGATGAAGCGGGCATTCCGTTGCTTCTGGTGGGTGATTCTGTGGGCATGGTGGTATTGGGTTACCCGGATACAACGCATGTTACCATGCCGGAGATGCTGCACCACGTTCGTGCCGCGGCCCGGGCTCAAACCCGGGCCTTGCTCGGGGCTGATCTTCCTTTTCAATCCTACCAAACGCCCGCCCAGGCTCTTGACAATGCCAGGGCTTTGGCTGAGGCGGGGGCGGGGTTTGTAAAAGCTGAGGGAGGCGCTGAAATCCTCCCCCAAATCAAGGCCATCATTTCAGAGGGCATACCCTTTTGCGCCCACCTGGGAATGCTCCCGCAGCATGTGTTGGAAGAGGGCGGATATAAAATCAAGGGCAAAAAGGAGGAGGAACATCTCCGTCTCCTTCAAGATGCGCGCATGCTCGATGAGGCGGGGGCCTTTGCAATCATTCTTGAACTGGTCACGCCCAATGTGGCCAGGGAGATAGCCCAAGGGGTGTCTGTGCCTGTCATTGGCATTGGCAGCGGCCCTTACTGTGACGGACAGATTCTGGTGACGCAGGATCTCATTGGCGGCTTTCCCTGGTTTACTCCCGGTTTTGTCAAACCCCGTGCCCAATGTGCTGCCCTGGCAGTTTCTGCCATCCACGCATGGAAAGCCTCCCTTTCCGTCCCAGGAAGCGCCAGCTCCGTCCTGTCATGACTCGTTGGAAATTACCTTCGGTTGGGATTTTGGCGCTGGGTTTTGCCCCCATTCTTTCAGGCTGCGTCTCAGGGCACCAAACCCGGATCCAAGAGCAAAATGCCTTTCTAGCCGGCCAAAACGCTGCATTCCAAGCAGCCATGGTTCCAAACGCCAGCCAATTTGTGACGGTCCTTGGGCCGGTTCAAATCCATCGGGTTCCTTGGGTGGCGGGACTCACACTGGTCCAGGCCCTGGCCACCGCCATTTATCAGGACCCCCGTTCCCCAACTTCCATCACGATTACCCGGGACCACGAAAGCGCCTCGTTGAATCCCGATGTTTTGTTTCAGGGAGCCGTGGTTCCGCTCGAACCGGGCGATGTCATCGAATTGCAACCATGAAATAAGTCCGATAAAATCGTTGGGGTTGGACAGTGCATGTCTCACCCCATCTGCCAGAGTGGGAGCACGATTATGATGAACTTAAACGTGCAACTGGAATTGGGCCTGCCCAGGACTCTCAAAAAAAGGGCCTTCAAAAACCGTCCTGTCCGCATCGAAAAAGCCCGGTGGTGGTTTGGCCGCATGCGTCATTCGGTGGCCCAGGCTTCCCGCACGGTTTGATTGCGCTTTCAACCTCGTATCTTTGGGGCCATGCCAGCCGGCGCGGACTCACTCGCGCGGATTTTATGCTGGATTTGTTGAGTGCTTTCTATGGGAGCCTGGTAACCCCCTCCCAAGGCCTTGATCAAGTGAACTGCAGCGATGAGTTGGAGGGTTTCGAGGTGGATTGCATCGGTTTGCGCCTCTATTTCGTTTAGTTGTGCAGGTTGGGCGGCTAGTTCATTCACCAAACCATGATTCCAGCGCTCAGTCCAAAGCAGGCTTTCATGACAGGCGGATTTCACTTTTTGCTCCTGGGCGGCCCATTGCTTCTCGAAGTTGTGCGAATCCTCCAGTGCGTCGGATACATCCCTGAATGCCTTCAAAACCTGCTCTTGATAGAGGCTCAGGCTGGCCTGATAATCAGCCTTGGCTCCCTTAAGGCTGGCTCTCAAGCGTCCGCCATTGAGCAAGGGCAGGCTCACACTGGGGCCTGCCTGAAAAAACTGGCTTTGCCAGGTTACAAGACTTTCCGGGAAAAACGTGGAATAACCAGCCCCAGCCACAAGGTCAATGGAAGGAAAAAAGTCCGCCGTGGCCATTCCTTCCCTGGCACAGGATGCGGCAAGTTTCCGTTCAGCCGATTCCACATCCGGGCGGCGTTCCAAAAGTGTGGAAGGCAAAGCCACTGGAACCAGGGGCAGGGTGGGGTTCCACTTTGCCACGGGCACCTGAAAGCCAGGGCTCGGTTGTCCGCAGAGCAGCGCAATTGCATGCTGGAAATCGGTGCGTTGCCTTTCTTCCTCCTCAAGGGTCTTTTGCCCCGATTCCAGCTCTTGTTGTGCTGTTTCCCATTCAAGGTCCGAGGTCAACCCGCTTCTGTAGCGGATTTGCATGATGTGTTCCCGGACTGCCAGAATGGAAACCTTCTGCCGTTGAAATTCCAATTCGCTGTCTTTTTCCCGAAGTTGAAAATAATTCACCGCCACATCACCCTGCAGCATGAGGCGTATGGCGGCGTAATCTGCCGCAGTGGCCTGTGCCTGTGCCAGCGCATTTTCGAGGCTGTGCCTCACTCTTCCCCATAAATCCACCTCGTATTCCAGGTCCAGCGGGATGGTGTAGGCCGTGGCCGTGAGTTCCGGTGGAACCTGGTCCGCTGCCAGATGGAGGCTGGTGATGGATGGATCCAGTGTGAGTTGTGGAAACAATCGGGACCCTGCCACGCGGGCCATTGCCCGGGATTGATCCACATGCGAGACGGCTTCCTTCAACGTGGGATTGGCTTTTTGCACCTCGCTTTCCAGTTGGTCCAGTTCCGGATCCTTGAATAAATCCCACCATTCACCGGGTAGGACGCCGCTTTGGATTCCGAGTCCCTGGTTGTCCCAATTTGCGGGCGTTGTTACATCGGGCTTGTGGTACACCGGCCCGGTTTCGCAACCTGTAAGCAACAGTGCTGTGCAGATTGCCGGGATGGCCGCAGTCCTGGCTGCGCCCCATGGGCTGCTTTTCTTATTCATGCAATTTTCGGGGTTGAATCACCACCGTGCAGGTCATTCCCGCAGCCAGCGTCAAATCCTGGGGAACATGGTCAATATGTATCCGCACTGGAATGCGCTGGGCCAGCCGCACCCAGTAAAACACAGGGTTTACCTTTTGCATTCCTTGCGTATCCGCCTCACCGTTGGAATCCGCAATTCCTCGGCAGATGCTTTCAACGTGCCCCCGAATGGTTTCGCTCATTCCCATCAACTCTATTTCTGCGCTGTCGCCCTCGTGTATTCGCGGGATTTTCGTTTCCTCAAAATAGCCCGAAATCCAAAAGGAATCGCTGTCAATAACCGATAATTTGGTCTGGCCGATGGTTGCAAAATCACCCACGCGAAGGCGGAGGTTGTTCACGTAGCCATTGACGGGCGAGCGGATGACAGTCCGGTCCAAGTTCAATCGGGCCAGGTTCCACTGGGCCCGGGCCTCGGCATAAGCCGCTTGCGCGGTGGCGGCGGCGCTTTGGGAGGTTTGTTGTTCCTCCCGTGAAATGGCCTCGGTATCCAGACCCTGGCGTCTTTGCGCCAGGGTCTGGCTGATGAGCATTTCCTGCCTGCGTGCCTCCATCAATCCCGCCGCCTTGTCCACGTCCAGCTTGAATTCATAGGGGTCAATGGTGAAAAGAATGTCGCCCTTGTGAACGTACTGGTTTTCCACCACGGGAATTTCCTGCACCTTGCCATAGACTTCAGCCGCCGCGTTCACGGTTTCCGCCCGAACCCGCCCATCCCGCGTCCAAGGAGTGAGAAGGTAATACCTCCATACCATCCAGGCCACTAGGACTGCCAGGCAAAGTACAAACAGGGTGTTGGCCAGCCGGCCCAACCAACCTTCGTCCAAGCTGAATTTCCGGACAGGAATCATAAAATAATGATGGTGACGCCCAAAAGAATGACAAATACCGCCAGCTCAAACACGGGGCGGTTCCAAACGTGACGTTGGAGACGTATCCGGTCCCAGTTCCAGTGGATGGGCACATACAGTGCCGCGGCCAACACCAGGTGACCAAGCAGCGGCGGGAGATACACTCCGCAAAAATCAATTTCCTTAAGCATCATTCAACGGCGTTTGGTTGCCTTACCTTCGGGCCGCCCGCCATGCCAGAGCAGGGGATGTGTGCTGGCTGTGCCGGATTTCATGTTTTTCCTTGGTGTTTTGCGGGAGTCCGGGTTTAAGCGGTCTTTGTGCGAAGCGTGGTCTCAAGCAGCCTGCTCATTTCGCGGAGATCAGCCAGCAGCCCGACTCTGGACGGAGTCCAGGCACTGCCGGTTTTCAGCCTCTCCTCCATCCAATGGCATGCCGAATGAATATAAATGGCTGCCACCCCGGGGTTCCGCAACAGGTTCCGGGATTCCAGCAGTACCCCTGCAGCCACCCCGGCATCCTCGCTTGTCAGCCCGCTCTCGCTCATTCGCAAGGTCAAACGGCGTTGCACCAATCCAAACTGCAAACTGCTGAGCAGTTCGTCCTCCACGGATTCCAAGTTGGAACCGGATTCCCCACCCCGTTGAAGGAGGTTGATGCGGTCGAAAATCCGGCTGATCCATGTCTGGGCGGGTTTCCTGCGAAAATGTTGGGGATGGGGATTCGCCAATTCTCTCCTCACAGTCCAAAGGATCCAGAACTTACGCAACTGCCGGCCCGGAACCGGTATCGCGTGAAAGGCAAAAAATCCCAAGGCTGCCGATGTCAAAAGCGCCAGTCCGTTGTTTAAAAAACCGGAAATGTCATAATTCATTTCGTTGGCAGGCATGGAAAGGGCGTAAAAGATCAACATCGAGATCACCGCGCTTCCAAGGAGCCGTGGATTCCGATAGGCGTAGGCGGCTGGAATCAAAAACAGGCCCAAGACGAGCGCCAGATGTAAAAACCCCTCGTTGGCCTGGAATAGCCGAAAGGTTTCCACGTAGGCCATGATGGTGCAAAAAACGATGCTTTTAATGAAGGACCAGCCGAGCTGCGGTGCGGATTCCGCCAATGACAGCAATGAGCAAACCACAGCCATGAACAGGATGAACATGGCTCCGCTGGGCCATTCCGTCAAAGCCCAGATTATCCCGCTCGCGCTCATGGCCGCCAGTACACGGATTCCGTGCACCACAGCCCCGGGCCAATCCTCGTGGCCATCCAGTTTGATGTGTCTGGGGGCTGTCCAGGTTCCCGTGATTCCCCTCCAGTCGTGTATAATCTGATTTAAATCTCCAAGAATTTCGTCCATCCGCTCCAACATAAATTGGTTGTTCACGCCATCAGGGGACTTTGCATTGCCAACCATGCCGGCTTTGACCGCATTTCTGAGTTCATTGATTTTTTGAAGGGCAAGTCCCAAATCGGATGTGTCCGGGTCGTTCCGGGATAAAAAGGCGGTTTGGTCCAGCAATTCGCGGATTTTCGCCAGCAATTTCATGACAAAGGGGGCCAATTGATTTTGGCCTTCGACCGCCAGATGTATTTCAATCGCTTGGGCGTGTGCCAGCATGCTGAGCAGGTCGGCCACCAAACTTCGCGCAGGGGCGGAGTGGTGCCTTGCCTCGGCGGATTCAGCGGTGGTGCGGCTCAAGGCTCGCTCCAGGGTGAGAAGCCGTCCGGTCAAATGCCGCCAGTCTCCGTGGGAAGACAACCGGGTCCCTTGGAGTAGGCACTGGGCGGTATATTTCATGGTTTCCAAACAGTTTTCCTGGAGACCCTGTCTCACCCCGTGCCAGTGTTTGTGGACAGGCAGCAGCAAAAAAATGAAGGTCACGGCGCTGGCCATCCCCACGGCGATGCAGGCGACCCGTGACAGAGCCGTTTGAATGACGGCGTCCGGTTGGTCCACCGCGGATAAAGCCACAATGGCGGAGGTGTAACCCGCAAGGACCAGGCCGTAGGATTGATAGCTGCGGGCCAGCCGGGACCCGGCAGCGCAAAGACCGAGCCATAGGAACAGCAAAGGTAAGCCCGCCTCAGACATCTGGTTGAACAGAACCATGAAAAGCATTCCGACCAGGGCGCCGGACAGCGTGCCAAATCCCCACCAGAAAATTTTGGAATAGTTCAGGCGCGGATCCTGCATGAAGACGATCCAAACGGTGATGGCGGACCACTGGGCTGGTTCCAATTGTATGAAAAATGAAACCAGCAATGCCAGAGACGAGGCCAGCCACAGAGCAATCGCGTATCGAAAGGAGTGCGTGTGAAACAAGGATGTTCTCATGGAAGGAATGGTTCCCGCTGCTTTTACTCAGTGGAGTTTGAACCGGATTTGTCAGGTCAATCGTGAGCCATGAGCGGCTTTTTTCCGTTCCCGCGCCATTTTCTGGCGGTCAAAACCCATCTTCATGGGATCCAGTTTAACCCGGGATTCCGGCCCTGCTAATCATATCATAAAATATGGTATTACATTATGTTATTTCTTAGACTGTGTTCATGTTGGATTACCGATTGCAGGTCTTTCGAAAAGTGGCTGAATTGCAAAGCATCACCAGGGCGGCGCGTGCGCTCCACCTATCCCAGCCGGCTGTCACCCGTCATGTTCGGCTTCTGGAGGAAAACCTGCGCGTTCCACTCTTCATCCGGGAACCTCATGGCATGCGCATGACAAATGCCGGCCTGGTTTATCTCCAGCACGTCCAGCAAATGGCACAGGCCCACGAGAACATGGCGCAGCATCTTCAAGCCGCCACCGGCGTCACCTCGGGCTGCTTGCGACTGGGGAGCAACAAAACCCTCCTTGCCTTCGTACTGCCCGAGCGGCTGGCCAGCTTTAAACAACTTTTTCCGTCTGTCCAATGCGACGTTCTGGATGGCAACACCGAAACCATCATAGGCGCTTTGCTTGATCAGCGCATTGATCTGGCCCTGATTGAGGGACCCTGCCAGCGCCCTGAAATTCAAACCATCCCTTTTTTGGAGGATGAAATCATTTGGATCGCCTCCCCCAATTCTCCCCTTGCCAAAATCCAGCGCCCCAGCGCCGAAACCATCCTAGCCCAGCCATTGATTGTTCGAGAAATCGGGGCCGGCAGCCGTCAATTCATGGAGAATCATCTCCAGCACCTCAAATTCGCGCCCGCCCGCTTGAATCTCCTCCAGGAAATCCCCAGCCCGGAAGCAATCAAACGTCTTGTGGCTACTGGATTGGGCATTGGCTATGTATTCAGAATCAGTGTCCAGGCAGAACTAGCCTCTGGAAAGCTGGTCCAGTTGAATTGTCCCAAGTTGACCTTGCGCAAGTCTTTTTCACTCCTCTATCCACAAGGACCACAACCCATGGGTTTGCGCCAGGCTTTCATTCAAGTACTCATGCAATCTGGCAAGCCGCATCCGGCCACTAAACACCCGATCAAACTCCCATGATCCGCCCGTAGGTTGCCGGTCCGCCGGTTCGCGTCTGTCGTGGAGAATTATCACTTTCGCGCCGGCCAAGCATCCGGCATCATTGCATGATGTATCTGGGCAAAAAAATTGTCGTGGTCATGCCCGCCTATAATGCGGCCAAAACAGTGACCATGACGGTGGACGAGGTTCTTCAGCAACAAATCGTGGATGAAATCATACTGGTGGATGACCGCAGCAGGGATGACACGGTACAGGTGGCGTCTTCTCTTCTTGGGGTCAGGGTTCATGTCCATGAAAAAAACACCGGCTACGGAGGGAATCAAAAGACCTGCTATAGGCTTGCTTTGGATGCCGGGGCAGACGTCGTCATCATGGTGCATCCGGATTATCAATACACCCCCAAGTTGATACCGGCCATGGCCTCCATTATTGCCAACGGATTGCATCCTTGTGTGTTGGCTAGTCGCATTCTTGGAGGTTATTCTCTTCGCGGGGGCATGCCCATGTGGAAGTATCTCGCGAACCGTTTCCTTACCGCATCGGAAAACATCCTTCTTGGCTCAAAATTGTCCGAGTTCCATACTGGATATCGGGCTTTTTCCCGGGAATTGCTATTGAAATTGGACCTTTCATCCAATTCAAACGACTTTGTTTTCGATAACCAAATGATCGCTCAAATACTGTGGGCTGGCTTTACCATTGGCGAGGTGAGTTGTCCCACCAAGTATTTTAAGGAGGCTTCTTCCATCAATTTTACTCGAAGTGTCAAATACGGAATCGGTTGCCTTGGGGTCGGCGTGACCTTTCGCCTCGCCAAATGGGGGTTAATGCGGCCCAGGTTGTTTTATTCTCGTTGAATCCAGCATGTCCGAAAATTTTTGAAAGTTTAGGCTGAAGATTTTTACCCGGAAATTCAGGATAATAATCAGGAAGCTTGATATGCTTGGTCTTGGTCTGACTGCCACAGAATGGGAATGCCCCCATTTGTCAGCCTCATCAGAAGCAAAATTCCAACCTGTGGGCTGATGCTCCGGTTCGATAACCTTCCAATTGAATGGACTGGAAAAACCAGGCTTGAAAACTGGTGAAAATTGGAATTTGCTAATGCCTTTCGAGTCCCAATTGGACAGGAAGGAATTCTTTTTGAACCGGAATGGAAGCCAGAATTGAAAAACCAGACTCAACCCGGACTGTTACGGGGTAAAACTGGAATGCGGCCAACGGCGCTTGCCTTTTGGAACCAGAGGGGCAAGGGCCTGCCTGATTCAAGGCCGGCGTTTACTTTGATGGCACCCGAGTGAGTGTCAGGGCCAGACGAGATTTTTTTCGGTTGGCCGTCGGGCGTTTTACTGCACCAAATTTGACCGCTTTGTCAAAGGCAGAATGGACCGCAGGCAGCAGCTTGACCGCCTCGTCTTTCTTTCCAGAGGCCAAAGTGGCCCGAAATTCCCGTTCGACCCGGCGCAATTTGGACACAATGCTCCGGTTATGTTGCTGTTTGCGGGCGCTGTTGCGCATCCGCCGCTCTGCTGACTTGGTGTTAGGCATAGTTTCGTTTTAGCGAAAGATGGCTAGAATACCGAAATGAGAGAGCTTGTCAACGTCAAACAAAACAAAAAAACGCAAAAATAAAAATACCTACCCCCCTGTTGCCGATGGTTTTTGCAAAAGGCAAGTGGGATGGATTCAATGAATTGCGAACTTTCATGAAAAACTGGCTTTCATTCTTGGTTCGCCTTTGGCCCTGGTCTTGCTATATTCGGCTCTGCCGCATGCATCTGCCGCAGGTATCGTGTCAGATCGTCCACTCTTGGGGGTGGACCATTTCGGCCATGGGAGAAACAGGGGCGAAACAAAATTGAAGCGTCCATTGAGAGAATGAACCAAAAAATCCACATTCTGCACATCGAGGATGACCCGGCAGATACATTGCTCGTTCGCGATCTGTTTGCGGAGCGCGATGCATCAGTGGCCATAAAGTCCGTGGCCAGAAAGGGCGAATTTCTTCAGGCTTTGCATGAAAGGAAATGGGATTTGATCATATCCGATTATCGGATGCAGGATTTTAACGGTCTGGACGCTCTGAAGCTGGTGCGGGAAAGCTTTCCCATCATGCCTTTTATTCTGCTCACGGGTAATATTGGGGAGCAGGCCGCCATAGAGACACTGCGTGCTGGCGCCACGGATTATGTACTGAAGTCGGCGAGGGACCGTCTAATTCCAGCTGTTCGCCGGGCCATCAACGAGGCTGCCGAGCGCAGCCGCCTCTTGGAGGCTGAGTCCACACTCCGGCGCAGCGAACAGCAATACCGGCTCCTTTTCCACAGCAATCCCCATCCAATGCTGATTTTTGACCTTGAAAACCTTGGCATCCTGGAGGTCAATGAGTCTGCCATCCAGCATTATGGTTTCTCGCGTGATGAGTTTCTGGCCATGACGCTCACGCAGCTTCGCGCCACTGACCCGGCCTTTGCGCCGAAGGCTCCCGTTTGGGATGTGCATTCCAAGTGTCTTATATGGCAGCATCGGCATAAAAACGGCGAGGTCATGGATATGGAGGTGGTATGGTCGCCGCTCACCTTTGAAGGGCGTCTCGCCGCTTTGACCATGACCACCGATGTCACGGCCCGGCGCCGGGTGACCCACCGCAATGAGCGGTTTGGCCGACTCAGCCGGCAGCTCAGCGCCGCCACCACTGCCTCGGGGGCTGCCATGTTCATTTGTGAGGCGGCTGATTCCCTCCTGAATTGGGATGATTTCTCCCTAGACCTGTACTTCGAGGAAAAAGATGAAGTGACGTCCCTGCTCACCATCACGACGGTAAATGGCCGCAGGGTGGAAATCCCCGCATCCAGGCAGTCGCGCATTTCGAACACGCTGGTTCAACGCGTTATCGCCCGCGGAGCCGAACTGGTGTCTGCTTGGGAAACAGGTGATGTTTCCGGATCCACCATGATAGCGCCCATCCGAATGGGGGCCAAGGTCATCGGCATGTTATTTGTGCATCGCAGTAAATCCCATGGGTACGGTGACCAGGATTTGGAAACCCTCCAAAGCTTGGCGGACCAGTGCGGGGCTGCGCTGGATCGGGCCCGGGCCGAGGAAAACCTGCGGCACAGTCAGCAGCGGTTTTACCAACTTTTTGAAAATTCACCGGACGCCATTCTTGTGGAAGACTTCAATGGGGTCATACTGGATGTCAACCCCAGCGCATGCACGCTTTATGAATTGACCCGGGAACAATTGCTGGGCAAAAACGCCGTGGAGGACATGGCTCCCTTGGAGCGCAGGGAAGAAGCCCGCCGCAACTTTCAGCGGCTGGCGAGCGGCCAAATTTCATGGATTGAAGACGAATGGCTCAGCGCCAGCGGACGGCCTGTGCCGGTCGAGGCCCGCGTGGTGCACATCGAATTTGATGGAAAGCCTGCCATGCTGTTTCAGGTCCGTGATGTCAGCGAGCGCCATGCCGCCGAGGCTGCCTTGCGCAGCTCTGAAACCCTGTTTCGCTCGGTTTGGGAAAACTCCCTGGACGGAATGCGCCTAACCGATGAAAACGGCTTGACTGTGGCTGTGAACCAGTCTTTTTGCCGACTGGTGAACCTGACCCAGCGTGAGTTGGAGGGCAAAGGATTTCATGTCATTTTTCTTCAGGATGACGAGGCTCTGAAGCTGAGCCGGGCCTACCGCGAGGCTTTCCTTGCCGGCACCCTCGAAAGCCAGGGCGAACGCGAACTGCTCCTGCATGATGGACGCAAGGTGATTTTTGATGTTGCCGAGTCCTACGTGAAAACCGATGGCCAGCCAAGGCTTCTCCTCAGCCTCTTTCGGGATGTCACCCGCCAAAAGCGCCTGGAGGATCAGTTGAGGCAATCCCAAAAAATGGAGGCGATTGGACAATTGGCCGGGGGAGTGGCCCACGATTTTAATAATATCCTGACCGTTATTCTGGGCCATGCCAGCCTCTTGGCATCATCCCCGCTGGATGCCAGGTCCAAATCGTCTGCCACCCAGATCAAGCAGGCTTCCGAGCGTGCCGCAGGTCTTACACGACAGCTTCTTGCTTTTGGACGCAAGCAAATTGCGAACACGCGTTCATTGGACCTGAACCGGGTCATCGGCGACATGAATGAAATGCTGACCCGCCTGCTGGGTGAGGATATTGCATTACAATTGCGCTTCAGCCCAGGCCCGGCCATGGTGCAGGCGGATTCCAGCATGCTGGAACAGGTCATCATGAACCTGTCCGTCAATTCCCGGGACGCCATGCCCAAGGGCGGGTCGCTGGCGATAGGAGTAAGTCTTTGCCAGATTGAAGCCGCGCCGGGCCGGGCTCCCGCTGAATCGGTTCCTGGCCGGTTTGTCTGCCTCACGCATTCTGATAATGGCATGGGTATTCCCGCCGAAAATATTCCCCGCATTTTTGAGCCGTTCTTTACCACCAAGGAACTGGGCAAGGGAACTGGCCTGGGCCTCGCCACCGTTTATGGCATTGTCAAACAACACAAAGGCTGGGTGGAGGTGGAAAGCGATTTGGGCAAAGGCACCACTTTCCGAATTTATATCCCCGAAACTCAACAGAAAGCCGACGCCAACCAGCCATCCCTGGCGCCAGAGCGGGCTCCGGATGGTTCCGAAACGATTCTGGTGGTGGAAGATGAGCGTGACCTTCGTGAATTAATCACCCGCACTCTTATCCGCCATGGTTACCGCGTTTTTCAGGCGGTCAATGGCGCCAATGCCCTGGAAATTTGGAAGGAATACCAAAATGAAATCAACCTGCTTTTTACCGATGTCATCATGCCCGGAGGCTTGAATGGCAGGGAATTGGCTGAATTGCTCCTCAAGGACAAGCCAGCCCTCAAGGTGATTTACTCCACAGGTTACAGTGCTGATGCCCTCGGCAAGGATTTTTGCCTCGATCCCCTGCGCAATTACCTGCCCAAACCTTACCTTCCCGATGACCTGGCAAGACTCATCAGGAGAAGATTGGATGAACCTCAGGCATGAGAAGGCTGCAAGGCTGAAAACAGAGGCAGCTACCAGGGTGCTTGCTGCAAAGCCTCTTTCAACCGTCTTGAATCACCGCCATCTCTACATTTCTAATTTTCAACGTTTATAATCACCTTTTCTTTGCGTGGAATTTACGTTTAATTTATCCCATGATTATTGCGCCTTCCTTGCTTGCAGCCGACCACGCCTCCTTTGGAAAAGCTGCCTCCCGAGCGGCTCGTGCCAAGGCTGATTGGTTGCATCTCGACATCATGGACGGCCATTTTGTTCCCAATATTTCCTTTGGCCCGCAGGTGGTGAAAGCCATCCGTCCTTTTGCTCCCAATCTGTTTTTTGATGTTCATCTCATGTGTTCGCGCGCGGAAATCCTTTTGGAACCTTTTGCCAAGGCGGGCGCGGACCAGATCATCATCCATGTTGAACTTGGCCAGAAAGTGGAATCTCTCATCTGGAAAATCAAACAACTTGGCAAAAAAGTGGGCCTGGCTGTCAATCCTCCCACACCCGTCTCTCTCCTCCAGCCGTTTTTGGACAAAATTGACCTCGTCCTCGTTATGACAGTGAACCCTGGTTTTGGCGGCCAGGAATTCATCCATGAAACCTTGCCCAAAATCCAACAGGTTGCTGATTGGCGGGCTGAAAATAAATTTAACTATCGCATTAGTGTGGATGGAGGAATCAACCTTCAAACAGCAGTGGAATGCGCACGCGCAGGTTCGGATACATTCGTTGCAGGCACCAGCTTGTTTGGCCAGCGCAACCTTAAATCTGCCATCGCGAAACTCAAAATGCATGTTTCTCAATCAAGACCAGCCTCCATTTCGCCTCCAGAAACGATCTCCAAATAAAAACCTTTCATGTTGGTGTGTCCTGAAAATGGACGCCCTCGTTCATTTCTGGCGTTAAGCTGGGCAGGGCATTCTCTTGCTCCGTCGTCTGATCTCACCACTCATCTTGACCAATAAATTGTTTTGTGTTAGAGTTTATTTAGTTATCATCAGGTTTTTACCGTTTGATTGGCTTGGAATCGGGTTTTGTACTGGATTATTCTGGCAAACACCTGCATTTCCGCGGCCCTTATAATGCACCACTGAATGGTAATGAGTGAAGCGGTCCGGGTTTTGGTTTGCGATTCCTGAAGTCACAAACTGTTTTGGTTCTGCTGTTTTTGATTTTTTTTGTGTGGTTAAAAATGGCTGGTCAAATTTCTGTTATTTTGGTCACTGCGGTTAAGGTGTTTGGTCTATTTTGTGCTGTTGGCTGATTCAAGGTTTTAAACCTTAATATATGGCAAAATCTGGATATTCATACAATTGGGTGGTGATCATTTTCATGGCTTTCGTCATCCCTGCCCGCGCTGCGCTGGATTACGAGTACGATTTTATTTCCTCCCAAGCGGGTATCACCGGCAAAATCTTTTTGGATGCGTCTTCTTCCTCCAGTGGTACGGTTGCGGATATCGGGGCTGGATCCTACCTGAGTTTCAATTTATACAACGGCTTAATTCCTCCGGTCACCTTCAACTTGAGCGGTTTGAATACCTCATTGGACCCTAATTTTGCTTTCACTTGGAACTCTTCAGAAATCCTCTCCCCATTGGATTTTTCAGTGGGCCGGGGTATGAATGATGTTCTTTTGAGCCGCCAGTCCCTAACCCCTGAAAATTCTTTCATGTCTCCCCTGGGGCCTGAATTTGATACCGTTGTTTACGATTCCGTTTATGTGGCCAACGGTCTGAACGTGCTGACTGGCCAGAGTCTCGCCTCCAGCATGGTCTCGCTCATTGCTTCCGAGTCCACCATCAACGTCAATGGCGCTGGAGTAGTTTACAATATCCCTTTTTACTCGGGAACGGATGGTGAATGGGTTGCGGTGGCTGTTCCGGAACCGGGTTCGTGGTCCATTTTTAATGCCATTGCAGCCTTGTTTGCCGTCCTCATCCTCGGAATTGTTCGGAAAAACACACCCATGCACAACGTTGCCGTTGCTGTGGTGCGTCGTTTCAAGAATAAGCGCCGTTGAAGCGCCCAGTGGCCGATTGTTTGGTATTGGTTGAGGTTGACCCCGATTTCAAGACCCGTGAAGGCTGCTTGATGCTTTAACTCACTCTTAACCGTGCCTTCGAAGTTGGATTCTTCTCAAAACTCGCTTGCCTGTTACAATTAAGAACTGGAGTATTGGGCCGTGCTGGAAAACCCATTGGTGAAATCCTCAGAGGACAAAGCTCGCCACGCCAAAAGCCTGTGTGAATTGGGACGATGGCGTGAAGTCCTTGATTTTGCCTTATGCTGGCAGAAGGCCGATCCCGAGGAACATCGCGCCGCATTTTATGCCGGCTTGGGCTATGCGGGAACGGGTCAATTTGCCCATGCCGAAAAAGCCTATCGGAACGCGTTGCAATTGAATGCCAGGGACATCAAGGCGTGGAACAACTTGGGCGGTCTTTTGTTCGAGCACCTTCGCAGGCCTCTCGATGGCATTCATTGCCTGGAGGAGGCTCTCAAGCTCAACCCGGACAACAAGCTGGGTTGGTTGAATCTGTCCGGCATGGCATTGAAATTGGGCATGCCAGAACGCGCTCTGGATCATGCCCAGAAGGCTCTCAGCCTGGATCCTCGCCTCATTGAAGCACTTCTTTGCAAGGCTGCTGCAGCCAAAGCTCTAAGGAGACCTGACTTGATTCAGCAGGTTTGCGAATCGCTTTCCAAAATTGGTCCCGAGGATTACAAACCCGCTCGCCGTTAGGGCCTGCTTGATAATTCGGAAGGATGCTGTCTTCGTGCCCAAGCCAGTCTGGCCAGGCGCGACGAGCGAGCATACCCCCCGCGGGTCTGCGACCGGGGAGCAACAACGCCAGACCGGCTTGGATGCGTAAACCTTACGGGCGAAGGCACTTTTGCCCTTGGGCTTTGTTGTCGCCGTCCTTACAGCCCGCCACGGGGATGCTCCGACATCTCCGCCTCGCCCAAGGCCAAAATCCCCAGTCGCAGAACCCTTCCCCTGCCCTCCCCATCAATGGGGATTGATGGAGAGGGAGAAAAAGGCGGCGGGGTTGCGGAGGTTTTTGAAATTTCAAACGCTGGGGGAGACTTGCTCAAAAACAGAGATGCGCCCATGCTTATGAAGGCCCGGTTTACCGCGTGCAAATTTTCCTGAAATATCCTACCTTTTCAAAACATGATTCGACTGCTTCTCATACTGCTTGCCGGGCTGGCTTGCGAATCGGCGGGCGTCATTCTTTTGAAGAAAGGAATGATGCACATCAGCCCGCTTCAGGGGTACAGCCTGGGGGAAATTCTGAGGCTGGCCCGGTCCGGGGTGTCGAATCCGCAAATCCTGCTGGGGGTATTTTTTGAAGCTTTGTTTTTTGGCTGTCTCCTTCTACTGATGTCCCGCAGCGACATCAGTTTTCTTTGGCCATTAACCGCACTGAGTTTTGTCTTTGCCACCCTGGCGGCAATGCTTTTCCTGGGGGAGACCGTTTCGTGGGTGCGCTGGCTGGGCGTGGGATTTATCATGATTGGAGCGGCTTGCATCACCTATAGCGAGCATCTCAAGGAGAGGCCCGCCCCGCCCCCGGCGCGGGCGCAGGATGCCCCGCAATGACCGATTCCAGCACCAGGGCCAATTGGCCCGCTGCGTGGTTGGTTTTCTTTCGAAGTGCCAGCAGCTCGGGTATTTTCCATGGCGCCTTTCCCACTGCCAACAACAACCGGCCAAAGTCCAGATTCTTGTCCGGCTTGGATAACGCGTTAAAATCCAAGGGTAAATCCTCCCCAGCCGTGTCCGATATCACCCGCACTGTGGCGCAGGGAATGTCTGCATCACGGCACATGGCCTGAATGGCGGCTGATTCCATTTCCACCGCGTCGGCCTGTGTTTTCAAATATGCTTCCCGCTTCTCGGCAGCCGAGACCAAAACGCGGTCGGAGCACAGAAAGGTGCCTGGGCAAGCCCCTGAAGCCTTCAAGGACTGTGCCAAGGCCGGGTCGGCTGTTTCAAAAAGCACCTCGCCCGGTTTCAACTCCGGATGGAGTCCGCCAGCGAAACCGCACGTTAAAACCCGGGCTGGACAGACTTCCGCACGCGGACGGGCCTCCAGCCATTGTTTGAAAAGTCGCCGGGCATTTTCCTTGCCGATGCCGGTGACAAGACAATGAATGCGGTTCGTTTCTTGAACGAGCCTGCGAAAAGGGGCGGCCTCCTCAGGCAAGGCAAAGCAGACCAGGGTTGCCCCGTCCACCATCCGCTGCGGTTCCATGGCAGGCTCTCTCATTTGATACCCGAGAGTCTCTCCTTCCAGATTTGGAACAATTGCAGGGTTGCACGCACGTCGCGCAGACAGTATTCCGCAATGTCCCGAAACCGTCCCTCTTCCATGAGCGTTGCCACATCCATCCCGGTCACCCCATGGCTTTTGGGTGATTCTATTCCAAAAGTTTTACAATAGAAATCCAGGTTGAATTTCCGGGCTGCGCCGTCCCGTCCGCTGACGTTGTAAAAAGTGAGTTGTTCGGCGAGATCGCAATGAGGCTCGGTGGCGTAGCGGTAGCCCAGCCAGTTTTTCCGGCTGATGGACACGTTCAATATGGCCGACCGCAGGTAAATGAATGGCACATCAAAGCCCCGCCCGTTGAAGGTGACAATGTGGTCGTAATGCCGGGCCACTTCCCAAAAAGCAGCAAGTAATTCCCCCTCGTCAGCAAAAGGCACGAATTGAACCGGGCCCGCGCCCTCGTCTCCCTCTTCAAAATCCTCGGCCAGAAACAGGGTCTGGCCGCGCTGGGTTTCCGCGTTCAGCATGGCAATGCAAACCACCTGGGAAGTGGGCGGCCACAGGCTCATGCCACGCGCCAGTTCCGCCCGCCGCGCCTCCCGCGCCACGGGATCCTCCAGCTTCTCAGCTTCCCGGAATAAATATTCCTGTTGCGCCTCGTCAAAGGCATCCAGCTTCAGGGCCGTCGTCTCAATGTCAAATACCAGTGTTGCCATTTAAGTGAAATTCAAAAGTGCATCGTCCCGGGCTGATCCCGGGTGAATGGTGAAAAGACACATTACACAGGTTCGGCTATCAAATCATAGTCCGTGTGATCCACGACCCGGACGGCGGCAAATTCACCAGCGTTAAGTCGTCCCCGAACATAAACTCTTCCATCAATATCCGGGGCATCCGCCTCGCCACGGCCCACGGAAAGAGGTTGCCGGCCTTGGACCAATGGATGCTTTTCGCCGCCCCTCACCAATCCATGCTCCCATGAATCAACCCGGGCAGTTTGAAAATCCTTGCCGCTGGCTTCGCCCTCGACCAGCACCCGAAGTGTGCTTCCCACCTGCCTTGAGGACAATTCACAGGCAATGGCATGCTGCACTGCCATGGCCTTTTCGCGCCGCCGCTGTTTCACCTTGTCCGGGACCTGGCCTTCCATGCCCCCGGCTCGGGTGCCTTCCTCCTTGGAATAGGCAAAAACCCCCAGACGCTCAAACCGGGTTGTCCGGATGAATTCGCACAGTGATTCAAACCTTTCCTCGGTTTCCCCAGGGAATCCCACAATGAACGTGGTCCGCAAGGCGATCCCGGGAATGCCGGCCCGGATTTTGCCAATCAAATCCTCAATGTACTGCCGGGAAGTTTCCCGACGCATCCGCTCCAGCATGTGCTCATGGATATGCTGCAGTGGCATGTCCACGTATTTCGCCACCTTTGGGCATTCGCCCATGGTTTGAATGAGTTCATCCGTCCAGTGCGCCGGGTGCGTGTAGAGGAGTCGCACCCAAAAATCGCCGGGGATGGCATTCAATTCCCGCAACAGCGTGCAGATGCTGGCATCGTTCCCGGAGAGTGTCCGGCTGGCTGCCGCAAATTTTTCCGGCGAAGAAATGGCCCTGCTGGCCTTGGGCCGCAAATCCAGCCCGTAATAGGTGGAATCCTGGGAGATGAGGTTGATTTCCCGCACGCCATCCGAGATCAATGCCCGCGCCTCGGCCACGATATCTGATTGCGCCCTGCTGCGGTGGGAACCGCGCATGCGCGGGATGATGCAGAAACTGCATGGATGATTGCAGCCCTCGGCGATTTTAAGGTAGGCAAAATGCCGGGGTGTCAGCCGCAGCCGCGGCGTCGCGAAATCGGGGATATACGAAGGCCGGTGAGTAACATCCACCATGGGAACTGGCGCATGGGATGCCATCGCCACCACTTTGCGGGTTTTTCCTGGCCGCCCGGTTTCGGAGGGAGATTCATGGGCTCCATGGCGCTCATGGTTCTTTTCCGGGACCTTTTTTTCCAGCTCTGCGAGTTGGGCGGAAAGGTTTTTCCCGGCCTTACCCCCTTTTCTCGGGGTTGGGCCTGTGCCACCGTGCCGGGCGCGGTTGGCCACAGCCTTTGCCACGATGCCGCCCACCTGACTCACTTGATCCACCCCCATGAACGCATCCACTTCAGGCAAAAGTTTGGGTAATTCCTCCCGAAATCGTTGGGAAAGACACCCGGAAACCACCACCGCCTGCCCGCGCCTGTTTGCATCCCGCAGCTCAACCGACTCCAGGATGGTGTCCACGCTCTCTTCCTGGGCCGAATCAATAAATGAACAGGTATTCACAATCACCGCATCCGCCTCGGCTGGGTCATTGGTGATTTCCAAGCCTTCCTTGATCAGGGTGCCCAACATGATCTCCGCATCCACCAGGTTCTTGGCGCATCCCAGCGATATCAGGCCCACGCGCAGCGGCTTTTTTTCTTTGATGCTGACTTTGCTCACAATCACCCATCCTACCGCAAACCTGGCGGCATGGCAATGCACCGGAAATCCCATTTCAGCACAAATCCCGACAGTTTTTGGAATAAGTCTTTGACGTTAATCCCATCAAAACAATTTACGGCTTCATTTTGGCCACTGCCGGTACCATAAGCAAAGTCTGGTGAATAACGGCAATTTAAGGGATTTAATAGGAATCCGCCTTTTTTGATCCCCAGTCCATGGTTTTAAACACAACTGAATTGAAGAGATCATCCCATCATCCCGGCGTGGGGGCGGGCCTGGCAGGTCGGTGAAATGCAATTTTGGGATGGCTCCCGTAATCTTGCCGTAATCCTGCCCATTTGAAATATGGTGAGACTGTGTTAGGATTTTGCGTGCCATGATTTGCATGAAGACCAAAATGTTGGCTGTTTATTGGGGCTTGAGTTTGGGAATGGCGGCACATTCGCAGGGGATCATTTATTTTGATGGGACCAGCAACACATCACTATCGCCCACGGCCGGGTCCAAGGGCAGGGTGTTTTTGGATTCCGGATCAGGCGCGGCGTTGGATACCAATATGGATTTAAACGTGGAACTGGCCTATGGCAAGGCACCCCAGACGGTTTCTCCATCCAATGCAGTCACCTTTCTTTTGCTGGACAGCACCAAAACATTGGGAGATGGGAGCCTGGGCGAGATTCTTTCTGCCAGGGGCGACATTGGCGCCATGGGAAACGGACAATTATTTGATCCCTCCGGTACAGCCTACCGATTTCCAGGCATGCCCATGGGGACAAAGGTCTGGTTTAAAATTTATGCGTGGACGGGAAATTACCCCAGCTACGCTGCCGCAAGGGCTTCCACCAACGCCTTGGTGGGAGCCACCGGTGTTTTTTCCGAATATCTGGTTTCCCCAACCTGGTACCCCAACAACATTCAGGACATGCCCGCGCTGATCCTTTCTCATTCCACCCAACAGGCCCCAGTCAAACCCTGATTGTAAAAATGACTACCCCCATGGCACGTCAGGCCAATGGGTGTTGGGGTCGAGAAAAAAAGCACCCATCGTTATTCGCATTCAGACTTTTAAGGATTCCTTGAAAAAAAGCGAGGGTTGGACAGTGCATGTCCCACCTCAAGATGCATGATTGGGGGTATGAAAACGAAAAATCGGATCAATTGGATGCCTTTCAGGCAAGTGAAAAAAAATGGGCATATCATTCAGCGGTTTGGAATGGCTGAGCTTTTTAAAAGCGAAAGAGGAAGCCACGAATTAGTGGGAGGAACAAGGGAGGATAGGGCAGCAGCGCAGGACTGGGCTTCCTTGGTGGCCCACGAAGTGGTTTTCAGCCATCCGGGGCTGGGGGCTGATAAGCTTCGTGGCACGGGTAAACCGGTTGGGGAACGAATCACACTGCTTTTTCACACGACGCAATCTGGCCGATGAGGAGAGAAGCCACATTCCTTGGCTGATTTGGAATAAAAACAGTGACTCGACCGAGGGGATGGTGTTTTCTGGTGCCATGCAGGCGGCAGGACTGAGTACCTTTTGGCCGTGGACGAGGCTGGGTTTCACAACGGGACACTATGCCGAGGCGGCCCTTTTGCGAAGAGTCGAAGCCCTAAAGTTCCAGACGGGAGCCGTTTGGCAGAGCCAGAAATGAAAGGCAACATGCAATGGTTTCCATGGGCAATGGGATCGGCCGTCTTCGCGGCGCTGACGACTCTTTTGGCAAAGAAAGGTTTGGAAGGAGTGGACCCGGACTTGGCCACCTTATGGCGGACGGTCATCATCCTTGTGATGCTGGCCGGATGGGTCATGGCGGCCGGGAAATGGACCAATCCCATGGCACTGCCTGCGCGCCCGATGGTTTACCTGATTTTATCCGGCTTGGCTACCGGCGCGTCATGGTTGTGTTATTACCGGGGATTGCATTTGGGCCCTGCCGCAAAGGTGGCGACGGTGGACAAGTTCAGCCTGGTTCTGGTGGCGCTTTTGGGGCAATGGCTATTGTTGGAGCGGTTGAATTTGCGCGAATGGGCTGGGGTGGCGCTCATGGCGGGCGGGGTGCTGGTTCTGGCCATGAAACGCTGAACGCCTGCCGGGAATTTGGAAGAACCGGGCTGTATGGTTGAAATGGGGCGGGGATTGCGGCAAAATAGCGCCATGAAGACGACACAAAGTCTGGCATGCGCGTGCCTGGCGGCTGCGACCCTCATCGTGGCCGGGTGCAACCCAGGCACGAATGGTTCATCCAGTCCGGACACGGCCATTAAACACTGGGAACCAACCCAGGCACAACCCAAGCTGCAGACCATGAAAATTTATGTGGGACCGGAAACCTTGGATTCAGAACTGGCGCTGACCCCGCGTGAAATCCAGACTGGAATGATGTTTCGCACCAACATCCAGGATTCCGACTCCATGCTGTTCCTTTTGCCCTACCCCATGCGGGCGGATTTCTGGATGAAAAACTGTCCCGAATCCATTTCCGCCGCCTATATTAACACAGACGGGGTCATTGAAGAAATCCACCATCTGGAACATGATGACACCAACGGGGTCTTTTCTGCGAGCGATGACATCCGTTTTGTGCTGGAAACCAGTGATGGCTGGTTTTCACGACATCACATCAACCCGGGCAGTGTGATTCAGACAGAGCACGGATCCCTGGCGGACACTTTTTTAAAGGCCGCGCATTAAAGGCAAGAAATGGTTCCCCTGGAGAAAATGCGGGCAATGCTTGGACGCGGCCAATCATTGGCCAAGGTTGCAGAATTTTCAGTGGGCGCAAAAAAGCTGCGGTTTCGCGAGCGACCGTCCGTGATGGGAGTGATTAATCTTTCAAAGGATTCATGGTACCGGGAAAGCGTCTGCATGAGCGCGGATGCGGCCATCAAAAGGGGAATAATGTTGTCCGCCCAAGGGGCGGACATCGTGGATGTGGGAGCGGAATCCACCCTGGCCCAGGCAGAACGCGTGGGAAGTTCAGCCCAGAAAAGCCTGCTGCTGCCGGTCATCCAGCATTTGAGCCGGTTAAAAATCCCTGTGTCGGTGGAGACTTATTCCAAGACCGTCACGCGCGCCAGCCTGCAAGCGGGGGCCCGGGTTTTGAATCTCACAGGCACGGAGGGATCGAGAGAACTTTTCCGCATGGTGGCGGATCATGATGCGGCAGTGATCATCTGTCATGTGGCGGGGAAGAATGTTCGCCAGGTTCGGGACCTGGATTTGAGCGGAGACCCCATTCCCATGCTTTATGAATTTTTCGGGCGGCAAATCGAGCTGGCTTCGCGGTGCGGGGTGCGGAAGATATTTTTGGATCCCGGGCTGGGTTTTTATTACCGGAATCTTCAGGACAGCGCGGTGCGGGTGCGGCATCAGATGGAGGTGTTTTTAAATTCGCACCGTCTTCGGGTGTTGGGCCATCCCATTTGCAATGCGCTGCCCCACGCCTTTGAATATTTTGAAGAAGAAGTGCGCTGCGCGGAGCCATTTTTTGCCGTGCTGGCCGCCCTGGGTGGCACGGATTTGTTCAGAACCCATGAAGTGCGGCGCGTCCAGTCTGTCCTGAAAACCTTGCAGGTATTTTGAAGGCCATGAGAGGCCTGGCTGGAGCGGGCCGCCCGGACCTGTAAAACCCCTTCATCGCGGGGTGATCCCGCTCCCTCAAGACTGTGGAAAAATGCGGTACAGGAGGAAATATACCAGGACCCCCGTGATGGAGACGTACATCCAGAGCGGCCATGTCCACCGCGCCAGTTTCCGGTGCGTTTCGAATCGTCCCTTTGCCGCCATCCAAAGCGTGGAGAGAATGAGCGGGACAATCACCATGGCCAAAACGGTATGGGTGGAAAGAATGAAAATATAAATCGGACGAAACCAATGCGGATGCAAGAACCGGGTGGGTCCACGGTGATAAGTCCAATAAAGGGAAAAATGATAGAACAGATAGCAAGCCAGAAAAACAACGGACGTGCCGAAGGCGGAAATCATGCAGGCGCGATGGGCCGACTTATTTCCCTTCTTGATGAAAACAAACCCCGCCGCCAATAAAACCGCGCTGGCCGCATTCAGGGAGGCGTTGATGGCGGGCATTATAAAAATATTCATATACGAACCGTTTCTCGATCGGCGCCATCAAGGAGCCGCCTCAAGCCTTTTGAGTGTTTGCAGGATGCGATCCTGAACCTGGCTCCAAATAATGCCATCACCCGAGGTTTCGAAAACCGCCCGGAGACGCGCCTTTTTATCTACCACCACAAAAATGGTGCTGTGAATGAAGAGATCCACCGGAGACTTTCGGTCTGACGGCTGCACCGGGGTGGATCCCAGACGAAGCGATCCACCAGCGAGCGCGCCAATGGATTGGGGAGTGCCTGTCAAAAACATCCAACGGTTTGAATCGGCCCCGTAATGCTCCGCGTAGCGGTGTAAAACCGGCGGGGTGTCAAAATCCGGATCGGTGGTCAGAGTCACCAATCGAGCCTCACTGGAAGGAGGCAAGGCATCCTGGATCTGGCGCATTTGGCGGGTCATTCCCGGGCACGATCCGGCACAACGAGTAAAAATGATATCTGCCACCCAGGGGTGGTTGGTCAAGTTGGCGAGAGTGACAGCCTGGTTAAACTGGTTGGTAAGCTCGAATGGAGCGACGACGCCGAGCACTGGAAGGGAGGTTTGATGGGCGCGTGAAAACTCGGCCAGTGAGAGGAGATAAGCAAAAGCAAGAAGGATGAGCACCAAAAGGACCCCCACCCACAGACTCCTTGGCAGTGGCTGTAAGGGATCGGACATGTTTCAACCGGGCGGCCCCGGAAGGCTATTCGTAACTGGCGGTGGCGCCGCTTTTGGATTTGATCCACTTGTCAAAATCGGCCTGAGATTCCACGGTCACGTAACCACCGGTCATGGCGGCATGGCCTGGACCGCAGAGCTGGGCGCAATTGATCTGGTACCTGCCGATCTGGGTTGGTTTGAACCAGACAGGGATGCGCAAACCGGGGATGGCATCCTGGCACACCCGCATGGCGATGATTTTTAGGGAGTGAATCACGTCCTTGGAACTCAAATAAACGATGACGGGCTTGTTGACCACCACGTGTATATCGTTGAGGGTTTGGATGTCGTCCTTGCCATTGACATCCGAAGGATCCACACCGAAGACGTTGTCCGAGGCCACGAACTTCATGTCTTGCCGGCCAAAGATGCCGTCCGGGCCCGCATACCGCGCATTCCAAGCGTATTGCTGGGCAACCACTTGAACCACGGTGGATTCGCTGGCCATGGGGAAATGATCCACAGCCTTGGACCAAAGAGGGACGGCCACAAAAACCAGCAGGAGAGCCTCGACCAATGCCACGGCCAGTTCGATGTAGCTGGAGGCATGGTTTTGAACCCCCGCGTAATCCGCACGTTGATTGCGTGAAGCCCTGAAGCGATACAGTGCGTAAATAAAATAGGCCATCCAGCCGATGAACAAAGCCAGCATGAGCCAGTGGACGTAGATGATGAGATTATCCACGTCCTGGCCGTTTTCTGAGGCGAGCGGGGGCAACCCGAGCACGTATTTACCGAACCATTCTTTCATATTTGAGCTTCTGACAAATCAGGGGAATTTGTTTCGTTGGCCGCAGGGGAGGTTTCCCGGCGAATGATGTAAATGAAAAAGCCGCCAATGCTGACCAGCACCGTCACGATGCAGGCCATTAAAGTAAGGATACCCCAGTTCATGCCGCTGGCGAGCGGGGAATCGGAACGTCCATAGCAGGCGGCACAAGCCATGGCGGGGGAAGCATGGCAAAAGGCCATCAGAATTGAAAGAAAGAGCAGGTATGCCGCGCGATTAAAAATCATAAGTAGCTGATTTTTTTTAATTTTTTAAGGAAATAAAAACCGTAAAAAACCACCAGTCCCGCCACCCCCAGGCTGGCCAGCCCCAGCCAAGGGAGCTGGTTGACAAAACCCCAAATGGCAAACCCCAGGGCAAGGGCCGTCATCATGGAGACAAAGATGAGATGGAAAGCCTTGAGAGACATATCAGTGCATAATGGTGCCCATGGGAAAATCCTGCATGGCATAGAGAGTAAGCCCCATGAGGCCCACAAAGAAAAAGACCGTGAAAACCAACAGGGTGTAAATCAGTTTTTTTTCCGAGAGCAAGTGCATTAAAAAACCTGCCACGAGGAATGCATTGACGGATGCCACGCAGAGGATGAGCGCCACCTTGAGAGCCCATGAATAGTGGGGCGGCAGGTAGGAAATGTAAATCATCAAGCCTATCGCGCAAAGCACGCCCACAAAAATAAAAATGCACCGCTGCAAATAAGACTTAAAATCCACTGGATGGGAATCGCTCATAATTGATGGCTTAATGGTCCAATCAGGTCAAATATAGTACTGGAAACAGGAAAATCCAAACCAAGTCCACAAAATGCCAGAAGAGGCCTGAAACCTCAATACGATTGGTGAATCGTTCAGGGTCCTTTTTCCACATGCGACTGCCTGGCCCCCAAAGATACCCAATCACCAGCGTGCCACCCAAAATATGCAGGGCATGCAACCCGGTGAGCGTGAAATACAAGGCCAGGAAGGTGTTATGCCACGGACCGTAGTTTTCCATGGAGAGAATATCAGACCGTGAAATTTTAATTTCATCACGCGGAATGGGACCCTGGGATCGCAAATCATAAAGGGCCTTTTCATCGGTTACATAGCGTCCCTCAATAGTGACGGAAGTGTCGTCACTGGCGATCATGTGCCCATCGGCAAACCGGCCATCTTTGAGTTTGATCTCATAATGGATCCATTTGTCATGGTATTCATACATTTTGACGCCAAGGAAGGTGAGAGCGAGGGCCATGGTGCAGGCGTGAAAAAACTTGAATCGGCCGAACTGCCCCACTTTACAGGCCACCCAAGCAAGAAGGGTGGTGATGGCAGAGAGCGCCAGCAGGACGGTATTCAAAGTGCCAAGGCGCACGTCCAGCCAGCCGTGCGGCCAGTATCCCTCATCCGCTCCCACTCGCAACAGAACGTAAGCGGAAAAAAGGCCGCCAAACAACATGACTTCCGATGCCAAGAACAACCAGATGCCGACCTTGGCGTTGTAAATGCCGGTATCCGGACGAGGTTTGACCGTGTATGGGATTTCCATGAAAATATTTAGTGAGCTGTGGCTAGGGACACTTTGGAACCCACCGGGCGCTCCGGTTCGTTTTGGGGGGTGAAATCGGTGTCGTGACCGGGAACACTGTATTCATAAGGCCCACGATAGACATGGGGGACATGCTCGAAATTGCCATGAGGGGGTGGGGTTGGAGCCTGCCATTCCAGAGTGGTGGCCTGCCAGGGATTATCCCCCACTTTTTCACCATGCTTGATGCTCCAGAACAAATTAATGATGAAAGGGATTTGAGCGATGCCCAGGGCAATGGCAGCCCAAAGAATCCAAACATGGAGGGACATCATGTTGTCACTCAACCCACCCACCACATCGGCTCCGGCGCGACTATTCATCGCGGCTGAATAATTGGCTCCTCCATCCGACATACGGCGAAGCATTCCCGCCATGCCTTGGGCAAACATGGGCATGAAAACAATATTCATGAAAATCAGGGAACAGACAAAATGGACCCGGCCCCAGAACTCGTTCATTCTACGGCCTGTTATTTTTGGAAACCAATAATAAAGTCCTGCGAAAAGACCGAAAATGGTGCCAGGAGCCACCACGTAGTGGAAGTGAGCAATAACGTAGTAAGTGTCATGAAGGTGAACGTCGCTGAGGTTGAATCCAAGCGGGAGACCGGTCAACCCGCCGATGCCGAACATGGGAAGGAAGGCGAGGGCAAACAGCATGGGCGTATTAAACCGGATGGAACCGCCCCACAAAGAAATAAAGAGGCAGGTTAAAATGATGACTGATGGAATGGAAATAATCATCGTGGTGGCTTGGAAGAAAGTGGAGATTTTGGTTCCCATGCCGGTCATGTACATGTGGTGAGCCCAGACGATGAAGGAGAGAAAACCGATGGTGAGAACGGAATAGACCAGGGATTTGTAACCCCATATGGGCTTGCGGGTGTTGTTGGCGATGATTTCGCAAACGGCACCCATGGCTGGGAGGATGAGGACATACACCTCGGGATGGCCCAGGAACCAAAAAAGGTGCTGCCAGAGGAGAGGGCTTCCGCCGCCGCTGATATGGGCCAGATTGCCGCCCACGGCGAGACCCGTGGGCAGGAAAAAGCTTGTATGGGCCACGTTATCCATCAATTGCATGAGTGAAGCGGCCTCGAGGGGCGGAAACGCCAGAAGAAGAAGGAAAGCCGTGACAAACTGAGCCCAAACGAAGAAAGGAAGTCGCATCCAAGTCATCCCGGGTGCGCGGAGTTGGATGATGGTGGCAATAAAATTCACGGCCCCGAGAAGAGAAGAGGTAATCAGGAGCACCATGCCGATAATCCAAAAAAGCTGGCCATGGGTGGGAATGGATGTGGCAAGAGGAGAGTAGGAAGTCCAACCCGCCTGCGCTGCGCCACCAGGAATAAAAAAGCTGACAAACATCACGAGGCTGCCGAGGAAATAGGCCTGGTAGCTGGCCATGTTCACACGTGGAAAGGCCATATCGGGCGCGCCAATCATGAGAGGGACCACGTAATTGCCAAATGCGGCAAAAGCCAGCGGCACAATTCCAAGGAAAATCATCATGGTTCCGTGCATGGCTCCAAAAGAGTTGTAAAGGTCGGGAGAAATCACACCGCCAGCCGCTGGCTGCCCCAAGATGCTGGCCAGCACGGGTCCGAGAATGGGAACAGGTTTGCCCGGATGGGCTATCTGCCACCGCATCAGCAGCATCAGCATCAAAGCCAGCCACATGAACGCCAAAGAGGTGATGCCATACTGGATGCCGATGATTTTGTGATCGCTGGAAAAAATATACTTTTGCCAGAAATTGGGTTCGTGGTGGGCGCTTTCCTGGTGGTGGGCGTCCTCTGCGTGGCCGTGCTCCTGCACATGGCCGGCGGTTGAATGCCGGGAAGGAGGAAATTGCTGGATTTCAGGATTCATAAATTCATTTCATTTTATCCAACACCAATGCCGTAAGTAATAAAGGCAAATAAAGGATGGAGGCCAGAAAAAACTGTCTGGCGCTGGAGCGCGTCAACTGCCTGGAAAACCTGATGGCCAACATGAGGAAAGCCAAACCCAGCGCCAGAGCGACCACCAGATAGCCCCTGCCACTGATTTGCCAGAGGTATGGAAAAAGGCTGACCAGCAAGAGCGCAAGCGTATTGCTGATGGATTGCTGGGCCGTGCGGGAGCCATCGGGGTCCACGTGCGGCAGCATGACAAAGCCCGCCTTGGCATATTCATCCCTGTAAAGCCAGGCGATGGCAAAAAAGTGAGGCAACTGCCAGAAAGCCAGAATGGCAAAGAGCGCCCATCCCTCCCCACTCAACTGATTCCGCGCGGCAGTCCATCCCATGAGCGGAGGCAAGGCACCCGGAATGGCACCCACGAGAGTGTTAATCCACGTCACTCTCTTCAGAGGCGTGTAAACAAATAAATAGCTCACCAATGTCACGGACCCCAAAACCGAAGTCAGGAGATTGACCGCAAAAGCCAGATAAACCAGGCCGCAAACGGATGCAACCCCTCCAAAAAGCATGGCCGAAACGGGCTGCATGCGACCGGAAGGCAGCGGCCTATCCTGGGTGCGGGGCATTTTTGCATCGTAATCCTTTTCAATCCACTGATTTAGGGCGGAGGCTCCTGCTGCCACCAAGGCGGTTGCCAGCAGGGTGTGAAACAGGAGCAGGTAATTCATGGGGCCGCGCCATCCCAGGTAAAAGCCAACCAGTGTCGTGAGCAGGACCAAGGTGGTCAAACGCGCCTTGACCAAGTCGGCAAACACTGCCAGCCAGCTTTTTGTGGCTTTGTCAGCATTTAATAATACTACGCTTGCTGGTTCTAATTGCATCGATTAACGGCAACTTTTCCTTATTTGGACCCAATCACGGCCGGGCTGGGATTGATCAACGTCCCAGACTCACATTCAGCGGCTTCTTCCCGGCGAACCGATGCCACCATGAACCAAACCGCACCAACCGCCAAGACGAGCGCTCCCACCAAAACATGCGCAGTGGCCACATCCGCCGCCTTATTTGAAAGCACGGTCATGATCCCCAAACCCGCCTGCACTAATATCAAACCTAACCACAAAAAAGCAAGCCGAGTCAAATAATCCCCCTTGCCAAGGCGTTTAAGCGAAAGCATGGCGGCGGCGGCCACACCGAGCACGATCAACAAGGCCATGATGCGATGGATCATTTGAAGGATCACTTGGAACGCCGTGATGGGGTTGAGCTGATCGGGGTCCACCCGGGCTGCATTGTAACGGGCGATGGCTGCGGGACTGGTGTCCGGCCACAGTTGACCGTGGGCAAGAGGAAAATCTGAAATGGAAAGGCCTGCGTGTTGATGGCGCATGGTGGCACCTAGAATGAGCTGAAGAAAAATGAGTCCGGCTACATAGGCCACATGCCTGCGCAAACCTCCTGCCACCCGTTTACCCTGCTTCTCAGGCTGCTGTGTTAATCGGAACCAAAACGGACTTGTAAAAAGGGCCAAGGCACAGGTCAAAACAAAAAAGGATTGAGCAACAATCCCATGAAAAATGCCCAAGTCATCCATCTTCAAGGTCACTCTCAAGCCCCCCAGCACTCCTTGTATCACCACGCCCAAAAAAGCCGCCACACCTAACTTTTTCACCCAGGCCCGCTCGTCCGAACGCCACAACCAGACCATTAGAACCGTGGTCATGAACCCCACCAAGGTTGCCCACAGGCGGTGGGTATGTTCATAGAAAATACCCCCAATCCACTTGGAAGGTGGAAACAAGAACATGTTGTAACCGTAGCTATTGGGCCAGTCCGGCACAGACATTCCTGCCTCGTGGCTGGTCACCAACCCTCCCGCGCCGAGCAGGAGAAAGGTGAAGAACGCCGTGAGCGCCGCGAAGCGGAACAACCACCGATTGGGGGTAGTGAATGACTTCGGTATCATTAAGAGTGGCCTAACCTCCCCGGTTCTCCGGGGAGGTTCAGCTCAAGGATTATCACTTGATTGTGAAAGCCGGAAAATCCACTTTCACGTCGGAATCCGTTACGGTCACCTGCAAAGTCTGGGTGCCTAGCTTGCGGTGGCTGGCGGTGATGGTATAGGTTCCAGGAGGCACATTTTTGATGACAAAGTCGCCATTGGTATCGGTGACACAGTAATAGGGGCTGTCCTCGATGGTGACCCAGGCAAACATCCAAGGATGCACATCACATTGAAATTTCATGAAATCCTCAGGCTTGTCAAAGGTGTAGGTCAGATCAGGGCCTCCGGCCATCTGGGCATCATTATGCTCGGGATTGCCGTTTTTGGAAGTGGTATGGACATTATGAATGCAGGGATCGGAATTTTTCACCACGAGTTTCTGGCCGGTCTGGATGGCCATGATGCCCGGGAGATAGATGCAACCACGCTGGTCCAGCACAGCCGGAGGAGCGCTGGCTCCAGTGGATTTTCCGGTGACCTGCAATGCCACGACCACATCGGCTAGACCGCCGTTGGGGCCAACTTCATAGAAATGGGTAAACGGCTTGTCCTTGTGCAAGGCGCCACATACCGGATCGTTCTCCAGAGGAATAATCTCCACATTCGGCGGAGGTGTTCCTTGAAACTTGATTTCACCCGTAATATTTCCAGCCTTGGCGGCAATACCTAAAGCCAAACCGCCCATCAATGAAAGAATGAGAGCTTTTTTCATATAGACCATCACCAATAACACCAAGAGAAAGGATGGACAAGCAAATTGTGAAAAATTTCACAAGCGATCCAAAATCCCCCCGGCTGGACTTTCGTTTAAATTACAATGCGTTTGGTTTGTGGATATTGTGACTACACAAACGGCTTTATTCCTTTATGTGAATCCGGCCAATACCCCCCTCCGTTTCTGCAGACCACTTCATTTTTGGCCTGGTTTCAACGCAAATTCTGCATAGTCCGGGCCATGGCCAAGGCGGTTTGCGCCGCTTCGCGTCCGCGGTTATGGTCGGCGTCCATACACCTTTGGCGGGCTTGCTGATGGTTTTCCAGGAGAAGCACCTCATGAACAACCGGGACTTGGTGCATGATTTGAATTTGAACCAGAGCATTGGTCACAGCCTCGCCGATATGTTGTGCGTGAGTGGTGGCGCCCCTGAGGATGACGCCCAGACAAATGAGGGCATCCAGCCGGTCCTCAGGGTCAGAACCGTTTGCGCGGCGGGCCAGAGAACTGGCCACCACTGGAATCTCAAAGGCTCCCGGCACTCGCACAACACAAGCGGCTCCTCCGGCCTTTTGGATTTCGGCCTTTGCAGCCCGTAGCATGGAATTCACATAACGGGCGTTGTAAAGCGAGGCAATGATCGCAAAGCGCCCGTCACGGTTGAAGCGGTTGGTGCTGGCAACTTTTTTAAGCATAATGATGAAGCAGGCTGATGATGATGCAAATCCATGGAATTGCCAAGGGATTGGCGCTGCAAAAGACGCCCCGGCCACGGTTGAAGACCGGTTCAACCGCGAGCGGGGAAATGCATCAAAGGTGATGACCCAATTTTTCGCGCTTGGTCTTGAGATAACGGGCGTTGTGGGGATTGGGTTTGATCCGGATAGGAATCTGTTCGGAGATATGGAGGCCATATCCCTCGAGCCCAACGACTTTTTTGGGGTTGTTGGTGAGGAGACGAATGTTTTTCAACCCCAGATCCACCAGCATTTGGGCCCCAAGACCGTATTCCCGAAGGTCCATGCCGTAACCAAGGCGCGCGTTGGCCTCGACGGTATCGAGGCCCATTTCCTGGAGTTTGTAAGCTTTGATCTTGGGAGCCAGGCCTATGCCACGTCCTTCCTGCCGCATGTATAATATCACACCACAACCGGCCTGGGCCACTTGGCGCATGGCCTGCTGAAGCTGCGGGCCACAATCACATCGTTTGGAGCCAAACACATCGCCGGTGAGACATTCGCTATGGACACGCACCAGGACGTTTTGTTTGCCAGCCACATCACCGCGAACCAGCGCCAGGTGATGCTGCCCATCCACGCAGGATCGGTAAAGGTGCAGGGTAAAATCACCATGCTCGGTTGGCAGGTTGACCACCTCCACCCGTTCCACGAGTTTCTCACGCGACCGCCGGTATTCAATCAAGTCCGCCACGGTGCAGATGGGGAGATCATGTTTTTTGGCAAAGCGGATCAATTGAGGCAACCGGGCCATGGAACCGTCATCATTGACAATTTCCGCCAGCACACCGGCCGGGCGAAGGCCAGCGAGCCGGGTTAAATCTATTGCCGCCTCGGTATGTCCGGCCCGGCGCAGCACGCCCCCATCGCGGTAACGCAGGGGAAAGACATGGCCAGGCCTCACAAAGGCATCACGGTTTGCAGCGGGGTCGGCGAGGAGCCTGATGGTGTGAGCCCTGTCGGCGGCGGAAATGCCGGTGGAAACGCCCTGCGCGGCATCCACCGAGATGGTGTAAGCCGTGCGCATGCGTTCCATGTTTTGCTGCGTCATGAGGGGCAGGTCCAGCCGGTCCAGGTCATCCCCCAACATGGGCACACAAATGACGCCGGAGGTGTAACGCACCATGAAACTGACGTTCTGACGCGTGGCTTTCTCCGCCGCAAAAATCAAATCCCCCTCGTTTTCACGGGAGGCATCGTCCACCACCACCACCATTTTGCCACGCCGAATGGCATTGATGACATCATCAATTGAATGAAAAGGATTCTTCATTTGAGGAACCGAATTAGTTCGTCGTACCCAAAATGACACAAAATTCACATAAAGTAATGAAAAGTTTTATGGTTTTTTGCTTTGAAAGGTGGACAGGTGGATTTACTTTGACGTCACAAGCTCTTTGGCGGTCTTGGCCTGGACCCTTCAGGGTATTGATTGGAATCATGTCAAACACAGGATCAGAACGGTCGGTTCACGAGCAGCCGGAATTCATGGCGTCCATTTCTGGCAAGCCTGTTTCGAGCGATGATCTGCAGGAAAACCTGCGGAGGCTGGATCGCCTGGCCAATCTGGGACTTGTGTCAGCAGGATTGGCCCATGAAATTAAAAACGGCCTTGTTTCCATCAATGTTTTCGTGGATTTGCTCCTGCAAAAGGGGGAGGAGAAAGAAATGGCTTTGATGGCGCAACGTGAGTTGAGGCGGATAGACACGCTGGCGACCCAGATGCTGAGGTACGCATCGCCCAAAACGCGGGATTTTTCTGAAATTCACGCGCATGAAATCCTGGACCAATCCCTTCGCCTTCTGGACCATCAAACGCGCGGAAACCTGATCATGGTGGAGCGGGAATACGAGGCTGGGAACGATCTTTTAAATGGAAACGAGTCCCAATTGCAACAGGCCTTCATGAACCTGCTTCTGAATGCGGTGGAAGCCATGAGCAGCAATGGGTGTCTGAAGGTGCGCACTGAAAATGAAGCCAACCCCGGGGGCTTGAGCCAGCTTCGCATCACCATCCGGGATTCCGGTTCGGGGATATTGCCCGAAAATCTTGAACGGCTGTTTGAACCCTTTTTCACGACAAAAAAGAATGGGACTGGTCTGGGCCTGCCCATCACCCGCCGGATCGTGGAGGAACACAGCGGTGCAATCGAGGTCCAGAGTGAAACGGGCAGGGGATCCGCATTTATCCTGACTTTGCCGACCCGCTGAATCACTCTCCCAACAGGGGATAGGCGCTGACCGAATCGGCCCCCACGGCGCTGGAAGGGCTGGCTTTGAGTGAAAGCTGGTAGGACAATCCGTAGTCCACAGGAGTGCCCAGGTTATTTTCAACGTACACCGTGAGGGATGCGGTCCAACTGCGCATGTCCCTGTAAAGGGAGTAAAACTGGGACTGCAAGCGACCGGAGGTGGCATCGAAATTATGCTGGATGCGAACTCCCCAGTTGTCATTGACGCGATAGAACAGTGTGCTGGAAAAGTAGTCGCTCTGCTGCCAGACCCCATTCCCCCAGGCCCCGGCACGCAGGTACCAGTGGGCGAGGCCCCAGCTCCAGCGGTTATTGGGCGTGAAGGTGAGCTGATGAAAGGCCAAGTTTAAATTACCCCCCAAGACGTCGTAACGCACCTGGGATTCGAACGTGAGCCAGGTGCGAGGGCGGAAGGAAAATTCCGAGTAGAGATCATTGAGCGCGCTCTGCCCGGGACCGGGTTGCAGCCGCCAATCCATGAGCAAGTTCCAGTTCACCAAATCCTGCAACTGACCCGCACGCTGGGTTTGGAGGATGTTCCGCAAGCCAAACCGGATCACGTTCATGGAATCAATTGAGTCAATACTGTTATAGTCGGGGAAATTCACCGGCAGGAGCATCAAGCTGGGCAATTCACTGTCAAACTGGGGCAATTCCATTGGCGGCACACTAGGATTGGGCACGAACACATAATTGGCGGAAGGCTCCATGATATGACGCAGTCCATCCACCTGCAGCAAGCCATTCGTGGCACCGGCCCAAAGTTGTGAGGCTTTAAAAGAAACGCCCACGCCTGTGTCCAGCACCTCCCGGTTTATATCGTGCTGGGGAGCCGCCAAGCCGTCCGCACCCGCCGAATAATAAGTCAGCCGTCCTCCCACGTTGGGCGTCACATTCAGCCAGTTGAAAAATGTCCAAGGCAGGACCAGTTGATGAAAAGTGTCAAATCGCGCGCTGGAATTGGTGTAAAAACCGATTGCCGGGTCAAACACGTTATTGGTGGTGTTGGCGGTGTAGGACCTGAAAATCCCGACCGAGCTTTGGCTGTCATAGTAAACCGGCGTATCCAGGACCTGCTGCCTGAACCCGGTCAACTGCACGTCCGGGAGTCTTTCAATCTGGGAAAAAAAACTGTTAACCCGCGGGGTGGTCAGGGCATCCACGCTCCAGTTATCCCAATAACGATTGGCCTCCACAAAAGTATCAGGCTGGGGATTGGCCGTGTAATCGCCCGGGTAAAAATCATGAATGATAAGCGGGTCAGACTGGTAATTTACAAGGGCTTTGAGGTTGAGGTTGGTATAGGGCGTGGCCTGCCAACCCAGGTAAAACATCTGCCGGTTGTTGGGAATATTGCCAAATGGCGGCAGGCCGTTGGTGTCTATGTCCGGCTTGGTATCATGCAGATAATAATACCGCACGCTGGCCTCACCCCATTGGCCAAGGTGGAGATTGACATCCGGGCCGAAACCGGGCCCCCGGAACGAACGGTAGTCCGCATGAATTTTTCCATCTGCATAATCACCCAAAAACCACCGGTAGGTGGCCAGCATTTCCGCCCCGAAAAAGCTCCGGTACCCGGGCTGGATGGTCAGATGGTCCATCGGCGTGTTCAATGCCCGTTGATAGTAGGGGAAATAAAACACAGGCACTTTGCCCAGGTAAAAAGTCGCATCCCACATTTGAACGGATTTGCCCGGTATAACCACGATCCTGCTTGCTTGAACCCTGTAGAACGGGCTGGCCACGTCATCGGTGGTCAAAAAGGCATTGGTGGCAGTAAGCCTTCCGTCACCCTGCCCGTTTTGAATCTGCCCCGCCAAGTGTCCGCCCCCGGCAAAGACAGGGGGAAACCCCGTGCGGAACTGCTCGCTCATCATCCGGTGCGTCTTGAAATTATATTGGATATGATCCCCCACCCATAATTGGCCCTCGGACTCGATCCGCACATGGCCATCTGCGATCACCTCACCGGTGGCTTCATTGAGCGAGGCGTTGTCAGCCGTGAGCACCACGTTGCCTTTGGGATCGGGATGGCGCAAATAGACCCCGTTGGTCCACGTCATGGTTCCGGTGGTGGCATCGTAAAACATCTGACCCTGGGGCAGCCCGGGAATGACCTTGCTGAGAGCTTCGATAATTTCGCTGGAATCATCCTCTGCAAAAACTGGACAGGCCAACAACGCTGCCAAAAGCAGCAGCGCTGTCATTGCGGGAATTTTTGTCATCGGGCGTCGGCAATAAATCAAAAGAACACCGGCCTGCCAAGCAGCATTTGCGCGGTTCACCCGGGGCCACGCGTGCTGGGGCGCTCATCCCGCGACATCGGCACGACTTAGAAGGCAGGCCAAAAGGCAAACGCCACGGCTGCCACCATGCATAAAAAAGCGGCCAGATGGTTCCAAGCCGGCACCGTCTTGAAATAAAAGAAGGCAAAAACCACAAAAACAGCGAGAGTGATCACTTCCTGCATGATTTTCAACTGGTATGGCGAATATTTCGAACTGCCCCAGCGGTTGGCAGGCACTTGAAAACAGTACTCCAGCAAAGCGATGCCCCAACTGGCCAGAATCACCGGCACCAACGGCTTGTCCTTGAACTTGAGATGACCGTACCAGGCAAAGGTCATGAAAATGTTTGAACAGGTCAACAAAACAACTGGCAACCACCGGGATTGGTAAATTGAATCCATAAAATTAAAAAGCGCCAAACCTAAGATTTCAGCGCCCCTGCAATCTTTCAAGAAAATTTGGCAGATTTAAACGCAATCCGTCCAAGGTTGGATGCCGGGGTTCAGGGAGGAAACCCGAATGAGATTTTTACTGCTGAATACTCCGGGTGCACGGATCCATCGCCACGCCGGATCACGAGTGGAGGCTCTTCCCAGGTCAGTTCCCTAAACCAACTTGGAAGGTCTTTTTGGCTCATGAAGCCCAACAAATCCAGGAGGGGTTCGCTCCCCTCGCGAAAAACCACGGGCCGGCGCCGGACCAGCGACAATCCAGCCTGGCTGGCAGCCGCCCGGACACGCGCAAAGGAGGCTGCAAGATGAGGAAAAACGCATGCAAAAAATCCGCCAGGAGCCATGTGACGGGCTGCAACGGAGGCATAATCCGCTATTGAACCGCGCATTTCAAACCGACAGGCAATTTTTTGCGGGTCCTCGGACATGACCCCCTCCCCCGGTGGAAAATAGGGCGGGCTTCCCGTGATGAGATCAAAAAGTTCATGCTCCCCCAGAATGGCAGCCTCACGAAAATCACCCTGTCGGATGTCGAACCGTTTTTCCAACCCGTTATAAGCTGCTGATTTGCGAGCCAAAGAAACGCTTTCATCCTGGGCCTCCACTGTCACCCAAGTTGAACCGGGCAGCCTCCATGCTGCAATCATGGCGACTGATCCGATCCCGCTTCCTAAATCCAAGGCGCGGCTGGCGGAGGGACACCAGGTTGTTCCATACCATGCGGTCAACACGTCGTCGGTTGAAAACCGGTGGCCGTTGGATCGTTGGAAAAGCCTGTAATGGCCGCTAATGGCATCCAAGGTCTCTCCTTGTGCGGGGCCGGTGTGGGACAAAGAGCCTGGCGGAACAGGTCCAGGCTTGGTCCAACCTTTGAATTGCTCTTCCACCCTCATGGATTGGGCAAATCCATCCCTTGGCGAAGGGGCTCGACATGAACCAACACATCATATACCCGCGGCAAGGCCGCTTGGACCTCTTTTTTGACCTTATGGGCGATTTCATGTGACTGGAGCACGGTCATTTGGGGATCCACTTCAACGTGCATTTCCGTATAGAAATGGTAGCCCATTTTGCGGACGAAACACTTTTCAACCCGCCCAACCCCTGCCACCCCTTGGGCAATGCGCCGGACATCGCTCAAAATATTGGGGTCTGGCGCCTTATCCATTAATTCACCCAAGGCCGGGCGCAGCAGGAGGGCACCGTTGAACCCAATGACCAAAGCTGCAAAAATAGCGGCCACATCATCTGCCGCCACCATTTTTGGTCCCCCAATCAAGGCCACCGTAATGCCGATGGCAGCGGCCACGGATGTGATGGCGTCGCTGCGATGATGCCAGGCATCTGTGGTAACGGCTGAATTATCCAGCGCGGCACCCTCACTCAAAACGAAGCGAAAAAGAATCTCTTTCACCACCACCACCAACCCCAGAACGAAAAGGGTGCAAACATTTGGAGCCGGCCTGTGTATCACGGCATTGGCGCTAAACAGGGCGCTGATGTCGTTGACAGCCTTGAGGGCAATCCATAAGGCGCCCAGGAGAAGCATTCCGGCCCCGAAAGCCGCCGCAATGGGTTCCGCCTTGCCATGGCCATACGGATGATCCACATCGGCGGGGGTTTCTGCCACCACAATACCACGCCAAACGATCAATGAATTCAAAATATCCGCGAAGGACTCGGTGGCATCCGCAATCAATGCGTGGGAATGGCCCAACACGCCCGCGACAAACTTGGCGGCTCCAAGAACGATGTTGACCGCGATTCCTAAAAAGGTCGCGCGCAGACTTCGTTCAAGGCGGGTTCCTGTCACGTTTGGATTATGAAATCGCCCAGGTAAAAATCCAAGTCATTCGAGCCGGTTGCAGGATTTTGGCGGTTGAAGGATCAGGACTGGCCGATCCTGTGACAGAACATGGCATCCCGCAACTTGGGTTCAAACCATGTGCTTTTGGGAGGCATGATCCCTCCTCCATCGGCTATGGACATGAGATCTTCAATGCTGGTTGGAAACATTGAGAAGGCACAAGCGTGGCCGTCTTGGTCCACCAACCGCTCCAATTCCCTTGAACCACGGATGCCTCCCACGAACTGGATGCGTTTGCTGGTGCGCGGATCGTCCACCCCAAAAACCGGCGCCAGAACATGTTTCTGAAGCAGGCTTACATCCAGACCCTCGACAGGATTGGAAACCCGGGTGAGTTCCGGTCGAAAAACCATTGAGCGCCATACTCCCTTAAAATAAAAACCCAACTCATGCTTGCGCGTTGGGACAGGATTCCCAGGCTCGGAACCCATCTCAAAAACCTTTTCCAGGCGCTCGAGAAGCTGGCCGGGTGACAATCCATTCAAATCCTTCAAGACACGGTTATACGGAAGAATCTGCATCTGGTTGTGGGGGAAAACCACCGCCAGGAACCGGCTGCAATGACCGGCTCCATGGCGGCTCTGGAAAACGCGGGCGGCGGCGGCGCTGCGGTGATGACCATCTGCAATATACAAGGTGGAAATGCGGGAAAAAGTGGATTCCACCAGTTGAATATCCTCGGCGCTGGCCAGCCTCCATGAAGTGTGGCGAACACCATCCTGAGCGGTGAAATCCACATCGGGCGCCTTGGAAATCATTCCACTTACCCAGCCATCAAAAGCTTCGCTGGCCCGGTAAGTCAGGAAGACAGGCCCGGTTTGGGCATTGAGCACTTCGATGTGCCGGACACGGTCATCTTCCTTGTCTGGCCGGGTGAATTCATGCTTTTTGATGGTTCCCTGGAGGTATTCCTCACAACTGGCCGCCGCCACCAAGCCCACCTGCGTGTGCGCCCCCATGATTTGGCGGTACAAATAAAAAGCGGGCCTGGAATCCTGCACCAGCGATCCGCCAGCTATCATCCGTTCAAAATTCTCCCGACCCCGCTCGTAAACTTCCCGCCCATAAAGGTCAATTCCGGGGGGCAAATCAATTTCCGGCTTGCTGACATGCAAGAAACTCAAGGGCCTGTTCCGCGCCATTTCCCGGGCCTCCTCGG
>DAIDJC010000002.1:0-6726 GCA_027451565.1 Limisphaerales bacterium
CCAGAGGCTGTTCCTGCCCAAGCCGGTCTGGCGTTGTTATTTCTTGGTCGCAGACCCATGTGTTTTTTGGTTCCGGTTTTTAGGGTTGGGAAGGCGGCCACAGGAACATGGGGAGAGCCAGAGACCCTGCGCGGGATGATCAGAGGTCGGTGATGGGTTGGTGTCTGGGCACCAGGATTTTCATCAGGACCCATGCGATCAAGTAACTCGATGCGCAAATAATGAACATGATGAAATAGGCGGTTTGCGGGGTGTTTTTATAGGCGTCTCCCAGGCGGCCGGCGAGTTGCTGGATGATGACGCCGCCAATGCCGCCGGCCATGGTGCCGATGCCTGTGACGCTGCCGACGGCGTTTTTAGGGAACATGTCAGAAACGGTGGTGAACAGGTTGGCGGACCAAGCCTGGTGGGCTGTGGCTCCGATGCAAATGGTGGCGACAGCCAGGACAGAGGCGTAATGGGTGAAAATGTGCGGATTGCCAAAAAACTGGGTTGTGACCAAGGCGAGAGGAAGGAGGGCTATTAAAAACATGGTGGTCATGCGGGCTTTGTAAACCGGCATGCCCCGGCGAATGAGGGTCATTGGGATACTACCTCCATAAATGCTGCCGACGATGGCCACGCCATAGACGATAAAGGTGGGCAGCATGATTTGTTGCTTGGACATGCCAAATTGTTTTTGCAGGTAATCCGGCAGCCAAAAAAGAAGAAACCACCAGATGCCGTCTGTCATGAATTTACCTGCAAAAAAGGCCCACAACTGCCGATATTCAAAAAGACGCAGCCACGGGATCTGGGTTGGGGCGGCTGTTTGGGCGGCGGGGTCTTCATCCAGGTGGATGTGGTTGAACTCGGCGGTGGAGAGGTGCTTATGCCTTTGGGGTGTGTCATACAGCCAAAACCAAAAGACGAGCCAGACCAGCCCCACGGCACCGGTGGTGATGAAAGCCATTTTCCAGCCCAATTGATCTCCGTAGTGGATCATGCACCAAGGCACGAAAAGCGAGGCGATCATGGCGCCGAAGTTTGAGCCGCTGTTGAAGATGGCGGTGGCCAGGGCCCGCTCCCTCTTTGGAAACCATTCCGCCACGGTTTTGATGGAGGCGGGGAAATTGCCCCCCTCGCCGATGGCAAAAAGGCTTCGGATCATGATGTGCATGGCGAGGGTCCTGCCCACAAAGGCATTGACCATGCCGAAAAGCGACCACAGGAAAAGTGAAAGGGCGAGGCCGATCTTGGTGCCAATTTTGTCAATCACCCACCCTGCGCCGATGGTGACACCGGCGTAAAATGCGGTGAAAAAGGAGGTTAAATTGCCAAAATCCGTGTTGTTCCAGCCAAACCCGCCCTCTGCCTGGGGTCGGCAAAAGAATTCCTTGAGGTAGCTGATGACCTGGCGATCAAGGTAATTGCAAGTGGTGGAAAAAAACAAGAGCGCGCAGATGATCCATCGCAACTGGTTAAATCCGGTGGAGGTCTGGCTGGGGCGATGCATTTGGAGACCATAAACGCAAATGGGGCGTGGATTCAACCCGAAAAACGGAACTCAAAAGGCCAGTCTTCGCCCAGTGGATTACCCTGTCTTGACCCTTTCCATTTCGCTCTCCGGGTTCAAGCGTGGAAATCCAACTTTACAAATGGGATTTATTTGGCAGGCTTGAGGTATGAAAAGAGCCAAGATGTTTGTTTTGGTGCCGGCGTTGATTTTAGGGCTGGCGGGATGTGTCAGCGGCACCTTCACACGCCTTACGCCAAGTGAACAGCCACGGAACGCAAATAATCTCTACCCCGTGGAGGCGATGTTTGACACCCAGCAACAATCCTTGCGGTGGGATAGCATCAAGGCGTACGTGTTGGTGGATGGGCAATCCTATCCCATGCAACAGGAAGCCATGCTGCCGAATCGGTGGGAGGGGCTTTTGCCAGTGCCGCCCAACGCAAACTCCATCCAGTACCGCTTCAAATTTGATTACCTGTACAACACCTTTGGCGCGCCGCCCAAACCGGATAGTCAATACTCCAAGCTTTTCACGCTGCATATCCTCAATTAATGGACTGGCTTGGGGGGCGCCGTGCCAGTGCCTAATGCGGATGATGGACCGGTCGTTTTAAGGCCGAGAGAGCGGCTTTGCTGAAGGATTGGGTTTGACGGGGCGTTGATAGCCTACCGTTGAATCTGAATAGGTTTTCATTCCTTGTTGAATGGCTTCGAGCCGGGATAAAAATAAAATCGCCAACCTGGCTGACCCCTGCAAGGCTGGCAGGTGTTTACGGTTGAGATTGGGGGATCCGCCGCGGTTGGCGCTGGTTTTGGGGAGCGGGTTCGGCTGGGTCTTGGAGAGGTGGCCAAGCTTGAAGAGGGTGAGTTGCCTTGACATTCCAGGATTTGGCAAGCCTAAGGTGGAAGGACATCCCGGGGAATGTCACTTGGTGGACATGGAGGGAGTTCCCGTTTGGGTCCTGAGTGGCCGGACTCATTTTTACGAAGGTCATGAGATGGCGCAGGTCACTTTTCCAGTCCGCGCGCTGGCTTCTGCGGGGGTCAAGGATTTACTGCTGACCAATGCGGCAGGGGGCATTCATGCCACGTGGCAACCTGGGGAATTCATGGTGGTGACCGACCACATCAACCTGATGGGATCCAATCCCCTGCGCGGGGCGGAGGTTTTTGGAATGTCCAGTTTTGTGGATCTTACCCAGGCCTACGACCCGGACTTGAGGAGACTCCTTTGCAAGGCTGGCAGGCGCGCTGGCATTCGGCTGCGAACTGGCGTGTACTTGGCCGTGAGCGGGCCCAGTTACGAAACTGCCGCAGAGATCAGGGCTTTTTCCCGGTTGGGGGCGGATGCAGTGGGCATGAGCACCGTTCCAGAGGTGATCGTGGCACGCCAATGCGGCATGCGCGTCGCCGCGGTCTCCTGTATCACCAATCTGGCCGCAGGGTTGGGCGGCGAACCTCTAAGCCATGCCGAAGTTTTGCGGGCGGGAAAACAAGCCAAAGCCTCTGGATGCCGGTGGTTGGGGGAATTTTTTGTTTCCTATGCCAAAATTCGATAAAACCGGCAAAGCTTGATTCGAACCTTGCTGCAAGGAGGAAGGATTTGGGTTTTTGGACAGGAACTCCTTTTTTGAATCGTGAACCTTTCTTGAATTTTGTAAAAAGGGCTGTAGCTTCGGTCTTTTAACTGACGTTCTGTGGATGAAAGCCGAAGTTGTACTTGATTTGAATCATTTGTCATGGCCGGCCCTGCTGGTTGATGAGCAAGGGTTCATTCTTCAGGCCAACCAAGCGGCGCAAAGCACCTTTGGCGCGCCCCTCACACCGGGAGCATCGCAATTGGCGACGATTTGGGCTGGTGAAAATTCGATGGATGCCCAGACCTTTTTGAAACGGGCGCGGGAGGGTTCTTCGGGTCCTATTTTAGAACCGCTCAAATTCCGGTTGGTGGGCGGGGTTTTGGCAAACTATTTGGCGGCCCTCTGCCCGGCTGAGAGCCAGGATTCGCGGCGGTGGGTGGTGCAATTGCTGGCGGATAAAACCGGTGCGGGAACCACCGCCCAAACGGCTGCGGATCCTGCGCACTTGCAGCAGAAACTGGATTGCATGTTGCAACTGGCGCAGACGGTGTCATTGGATTTCAACAACGCCCTGACGGGGATACTGGCGCACACGTCGCTCCTGCTGGGCAAGGCAGAGGCGAGCCATCCATGGCGGACATCCCTGGGTGAAGTTCAAAAATCTGCCGCCAAGGCGGCGGAAATAGCGGGGGATTTGGCCCATTTCAGCCGGCAGGATAAAAAAAACAGGCAAATTCCCGCCGGTAACTTGAATGCGGTGGTGACGCGATGCGTGGGGCAGGCGGGCAAAGCCAGGGGGCCCCGGATTGCCTGGAACCTGATACTGGAAAAATCCCTTTTGGAGGCGCGTTTTGATGAACCCAAGATGGAACAGGCCCTGATGAAAGTCCTGGAGAATGCGATGGAGTCCTATGGGTCCAGCCAAGGCGGGTCCATCGTGGTGCAGACCCGAAATGTGCAATTGAGCCAGCCATCGCAGGATGTCAACGTGCGCCTGAACCATTCACAATACGTCTGTATTGAGGTTTTGGATGAAGGCGAGGGAATGGAGGCGGGGATTATGCCGCGAATATTCGAGCCATTTTTCACCACCAAGGCGGCGCCCCATCGCGGTTTGGGCCTGGCTTTGGTCTATGGCATCCTAAGCAACCATGGCGGAGGCGTTGCATTATCCAGCCAGCCTGGAAAAGGCACTTCGGCGCGACTTTACATCCCGGCAGAAAAAACCCATGTTCCCGATTTGGCGATCACCACTGATGCCTTGGGGGGCACCGGCACCGTGTTGGTGGTGGATGATGAACCGCTTCTACTGACCATGGCGCAAACCATCCTGGGCGACTTTGGTTACCGGGTCTTGACCGCAGGAAATGGGTCGGCAGCCCTGGAACTCCTGCGGGACCCCTCCCACCACATAGACCTGGTCATCACAGACATGGTCATGCCTGGAATGGGCGGACGGGAATTGATGGACCGTATCCGGCAGATGAGCCAGGCAGTGCCGATTCTATGCACGAGCGGGCATGTTTTTCCGCCGGAATCACGTCCTGGCACTGATTATCTGGCCAAACCCTTCACCAGCGTGGAATTGCTTTCCAAAGTTAAAAGCACGCTTAGGCGGCATAAAACCAGCCAGGAGGGGAGTTGACGGATACCGCCATCTTGTTTAACTTCACTTATGCAAATTGATAGCCTCAAGGTGTTTTGCGATCTTGCTGAAACGGAAAGTTTTACCAAAGCAGCACAAATAAACAACATCACCCAATCCGCAGTCAGCCAGCAAATCAGCGCCTTGGAGCGGGTTTTTAAATCCCTTTTGATCGAGCGCAGCAAGAAAAAATTCCGACTCACCCGTGAGGGGCAGGTGCTTTACGATTACAGCAAGCAGATCATTCAAACTTACGAATCGCTTCACAGCCGTTTGCAGGAGCTCAAGGACATCATTTCCGGTACCATTCGCGTGGCCACCATCTATTCCATTGGCCTTCATGATTTGCCGCCCTACATCAAGCGGTTCATGAAAAGCTATCCCACGGTCAACATCCACGTGGAGTACCGGCGAGCCAACCAAGTGTACGAAGATGTGCTCAGCAACGTGGTGGACCTGGGCTTGGTGGCTTATCCCGTTCGGGATTCCAAACTGGAAATTGTGCCCTTGCGCAAGGAGCCCCTCGTTTTGATTGCCCACCCGCAACACCCGTTTTCAAGGCAAAAATCCATCAAGCTCAAATCTCTTGCAGGGCAGAAAGTGATCAGTTTTGAGCCGGACATCCCCACCCGCAAGGCGCTGGATAAGATATTGAAGGAACATGACGTGGAAGTGAACCACGTGATGGAGTTTGACAACGTGGAAACCGTCAAAAGGGCGGTGGAAATTGACGCAGGGGTTTCCATTGTGCCCCAGGGAACCGTCACCCAGGAGATCGCAAAACAGACGCTTATTGCGGTGCCGATTGAAGACGGGGAGTTTTACCGGCCCTTGGCGGCGATTTTCAAGCGAAACAAAGTGTTGTCGCCTGCCATGAAGCAATTCCTGGCTATACTCAAGGAATCCATTTGAGGTAAAACGGCGCCAACCGGAACCATCGGTTCGGCCTTTACATGAACGAAGATTTGCAAAAACGGATAGAAGCGGCGCTGGCCAATCCCCGTAACATGGGCGAGTTGGCCGACGCCGATCGCGTTGGGACAGTGGGCAATTCCGATTGCGGGGAGATGTTGCGATTGTGGGTGAAGTTCAAGGAACAAAACGGGCGCAAGGTTATAGACCAGGCCACCTTCCAATCCTTTGGATGTGAGACGGCCATTGCCGTGGCCAGTCTGGCCACTGAACTAATCCGGGGCAAGACCGCCGAGGAGGCTCTGGCCCTCAAGACATCCGAATTGGCCGGGGAATTGGGGCCTTTGCCGCCCATGAAAATTCACTGCGCACAATTGGTGGAAGGCGCTTTAAGATCCGCACTTACCCAGACTGCGCCAGAAGTTGTTTCCAAAACAGCCGCGCCAACCCCGGGCGCCGTACCGCTCATTGAACGTTTTACCGCTCCCACACAGGGCGTAAAGCTGACTTTTCTGGATGAACCCGGCCAGTCCTGACCGCAGCGGCGGGCGGGATTTTTTTAAACCAGCCGTTTAACCCCTTTTCAGTCAGGTGGACGATGCCCGAGGAGGGGCGAATTTTCTGCCTGCAACAGTTTCAAGGCTTCCAAGGCGGCGGCGGTTTCCGCAAGTCTTTTGGTTTTACCCCGACCCCGGGCCAGTTCCCGGCCCTCATGGAAAACGGCGCATTCAAAACTCTGGTCATGTTTTGCGCCTTCGGCAGAGATCAATTGATACTCGGGGGTGGCATTGGATGTGGATTGAAGCCGCTCCTGCAAGGCCCCTTTGGGATTCTCAAGGCCCGGCGAGGTTTCAAGGTGTTTGAGTTCCTCTGAGTATTCCCTTTGGATGAAGGAACGCACGGTTTCAAATCCTTGATCCAATAAAATGGCGCCCAAGACAGCCTCATAGGCGTCCGCCAGGGCTGAGGGACGGTTTCGACCACCGCTTTTTTCCTCGCCCTTGCTGAGGATCAGGAGCGGTCCCAAATCAAGCGCGCGGCCCCTCAGGGCCAAAGCATGGCGGTTGACCAGTTTGGCCCTGCATTGCGTG
>DAIDJC010000002.1:6736-41066 GCA_027451565.1 Limisphaerales bacterium
AGTTGGCCCTCCTGCAATCCTGGAAATTGCAGGCAAAGCTCCCAGGCCAGAACCAGGCCCAGGATGGCGTCGCCCAGGAATTCCAAGCGCTGGTTGTGCTCCGGCTGGTGACAGCCAGGACGGCTGGAAGATGGATGTGTCAGCGCCAGCGCCAGGAGTTTTTCATCCCGGAAACGGCAGCCCAGCCGGTCCTGAAGTGTCGTGAGGTCGGGCGCGGCCATTCAAAGCGTGGCAGTTGTTTCAGCCGGGCTGGCCGGGGAATCTGGCGCCGACGCCTCGGCTGGCGGCGCCGGGTTGGCCTCGCTTTCGGAAATGCCATGCTCCAAAAGCTGTGCCACATCTTTTTGGACCTGTTCCAATTGATCCAGTTTAAGGTCCGGGTCGGGAATGGTGAAAACATCCCCTTGACCGGGGTGTTCGTACACAAAAATCCTCCGGCCATCCTGCTTGATCGTTTCTTTGACCTTGAGGAGGCGTTTGCGTTCCAGCATGACTGCCAGGATGTATGCCGCCGGCGCGTGCCGTGGATTATTGCGTTGGATCAACTTCCGGAGCAGGGACTCGGCGTTTTCCTTTTGGATCGGCTCCGGGGTTGGGGGTGGCACTTCAAACACGCCCTGCCAATGGGACACAAAACCGGACTGGCGGAGGGATGGGGAGGCGGATTGTTTTTGCCAGCATGGCTCGCAAATATCTGACCGGCGCAAACCGTGCCGTTCATCAAACAGCACGGTATGGTACGGCTGGCCGTTTGTAAAATCCACCTGGCAGGCGGCGCAGGTGCTGGCGCGGGATTGAATGTTCCATTCGTTCATTTGCAGGTTAGTTTAGCACGATGTGGCCTGTGTCAAAGCTCCAAAGACTGGAAAGACCCGCAGCGCTTGCCCTCAGGTTCATCGCGCCACTTCAGAAAACCTGACTGAAGGGAAACGGGTGGCGCCTCAGGATTTGGAGTGATACAACGCCACCAGCGCGGCGCCGATGGCCTGGGAAAGGTCACCCAAGGCCGCTGGCTGGATTTTCATTCGCGCCCGCTGGGCCGGCCAGAGCAGAGGGGTGGCGGTCTCGCGCACGATTTTCAAATACCTCTCCCGAAAAGCTGGCGAAGTGGCTTCGTAATCCATGAGGCCGCCGCCAATGATGACAATTCCAGGGTCCAAGGTCATGGCCACATCAGCCACAAGCAGGCCCATGGCCCGGGCCTGAAAATCAAAAATGTCCAGGGCCAGGGGATCTCCCTGTTGAGCCCGTGAGCGCAGGGAAAGAACTTTTTCCTTGGGGGAAGCCGATGAGCGGGCCAGTTCGTGCCCGGGATGTTGAGGCAGTTTTTCCTCCAGCAAATGGGGCAATCCCGAAATGGCGGTGTAAGCCTCGTAACAACCCCAGGCGCGTCCGCAACCGCAGGGAAAGGGGCGTATGCCCCCAAGAAGGTGCAGAGGGGCCGGTGCGTGGCCGGTCTCCAAGCCAGCGAGTGTGTCCCCGTCCAAGGGCAGGCCATCAGGACCCACGTAGGCGCATCCCAAACCCGATCCGGGCATGAACATCAGAACCGTTGTGCGGGAATCACCGCGTGCCAGCCGCGCTTCGGCCACACCCCCGTAATTTCCATCATTGCCCATGATCAACGGCAACGGTCTCCCGCTGCGGGCAGCCAGGGCGGCGCTGTAATCCTTGTGCACATTCCATCCTTCAAAATTGGGTGGCAGGTTGGGGGTGCGTTCCATCACCCCATAGCTTTTATAGGGTCCCGGAATGGCAAGCCCCACCCCCTGGACCTGTCGCCATTCCAATTTGTTTTCAGCCAGAAATTCATCAATGGTCCCAATCCACCCGCGTATGACGGCTTCGCGCCCCTGTGCGGCCTGGGTGGGCCGCTGCAACAGCCGGGTTGTCACCGCATCGCCATTTTTCCACACAGCCCCGATTTTTGTCGTGGTGGCGCCGCTGTCTGTTCCAATGAAAATGTCTTGATTCATGAGCAAAGTGTGTTTTGTGCTGCGTTAAATGAACCAGATTGCCGTGGAAGGCAAGATTTATTCGTTTTAAGGGCCGGCTTGGTTTAGCTTTTCAGGAATCTGAAACCGCACGAACGATTCATCTCCCTGCTCCGATCTCCCAGCCCTGTGCTGGCTTTGGCGCCCATGCAGGATGTCACCACGCTTTCCTTCATGTCCTTGGTGGCCCGGTATGGCGGGCCGGACGTTTTTTGGACCGAATATTTCCGGGTCCATGGCGCGTCCCGGCCTGAAAAATGGATTCTTGACTCCATCCGACTCAATCCCACTCCAATACCCGTGGTGGCCCAGGTCATAGGCAATGACATTCCCGCCCTGGTGCGCACGGTGCGCGAATTGCAGCGGCACCCGGTCGCCGCCATTGATTTGAATCTAGGCTGCCCGGCTCCTGTGGTGTATCGAAAATGCGCCGGAGGCGGTTTATTGCGCCAGCCAGAACGCGTGGACGCCATTTTGGGTGCCCTGCGGGATGCCGTCCAGGTTCCTTTTACGGTCAAAACCAGGCTGGGATTCGAGGATGTCCGGGAATTTGATCGCTTGTTGGAGGTTTTTGCCCGGCATCCCATTGACCTGCTCACCATTCATGCCCGCACTGTTCTGCAAATGTACCGGCCAGGCGTGCGGTATGACTTCATCAAACGCGCGGTGCAATGCTTAAAATGCCCCGTCCTGGCCAATGGCAATATTTTCAGCCCGACCCAAGCCCGGCAGGTTCTCATGCAAACCGAATCCAAGGGGCTTATGATCGGGCGCGGAATCATTCGCAATCCCTGGTTGTTTGATCAAATTCGCGCCGACCAGGCGGGCAAATCCGGTCCCACCCCATCCGGGCGTGATGTCCTGGCCTACATCAGGGCCATCTGGGAGGCTGAAATCACGCCTGGCATCCGGGAATCTGCCCAAGTCCAGCGAATGAAAAAATTCATCAATTTCATCGGCGAGGGTGTTGGCGCGGCTTTCCTGCATGAAATCCGCCGCACGGACACAGAGGCCGGATTCTGGCGCATTTGCCGAGAATGGCTGGACCATGACCGGTTTATGCCGTTGGAACCCATTTCAAGCGGTTCGCCCGGTGTTGTCAGTCCGCCGGCTTAGGTCTCTTCAGTTATGCAGGGGAGGCGGGCGATTTAAACCGGCTTTCCGAGATGATGTTTGACAGGCTGCCATCGTAGAAAAGGTTGCGGTAGGCTTCGATTTCAACCAAGTGCTGGTCGGTGGTGTGGTGGCGTTGCAGAAGGTATTTCAGTTCTTCCAGGTTGGAAGACCATTTGAAGCCGTTGAAAAACTGCACCCCTTCAAACTGCGTTTTATACAAGGCCCGGTCCGAATAGCAGGTGCCAAGGTAAAGTTGTCCCACGCCCCTTCGGGCCAGGATTTCAGCAGCCGAGGTCATCATGAACATGCCCAGGCTGCGGTTGGCGTAGGCAAGGTCATAAAATGCATAATAATAATAAGCCAGCCTGGAACCCTCCATGTAGAGGGTGGCCACCCCCACCTCCTTGCCCGTCGTCTTGTCTGTATATACCAAAAGATGCGAAATGATGGGATTGCTGAACAGGGAATCCAACCGATCCCACGTCATGACATTCCGGCCAAACTTGACATCCGCATAATTTTTGAAAAAGGCCCGCCGCGCCGGGGTGTAGTCAAAATCTTCGCGCGCCACCAATTGAACGACTATTCCCTCGCCTTTGCGCAGGATCCGCCGGTTTTCCGAGGACAATTGAAATTCATTCAGGTGAAGTCGGATCTGGCGGCAAAGATAAAAGCGGTCCAATTGGCGTGAGGACGGCAAAAAGCCGGCTTCGAAAATGTCGCCTGCCGTTTCACCTGGCTCGGGAATGGCCCAGATGGCGTAGGCGAATTGGTAATGAATGTAGTCGGCGGTCTGCTCGGAAAAAATCAATTTCATTTTGTTTCGGAGGGCTTCAGCCTGGTTTGGCCTTTCAGGCCAATCAGCCGGGGATGTAACCCTCGCATGCTGTCATCGGTCATACAGGCTCCGGGCAAGGAACGCAAGTTTGGGACGCCTTTGAACGATTTTTTTATTCCAATTCATATCCTTTCCCCCTTTTTTCCTATTCCCCGCAAAAAGGCGGGGCGGGCGAGACCGAACCATACCGCCCCCGGGCATAAGGAAGAGGGGGAATGCTGGCCCTGCGCATGCAGACCAGGTTGGCATTTGTTTTTTATCATGTATATTGGCAATATGTTGGCCACACCGGAATGGATTTTTGAAACCACCCAGCAGGGATGGTTGCGTGATGCCATTGCCAAATCCGGCAGTTTGCCCATATATCGCCGCCACGGCATATTTTCAGAGCCGGAACTGGATCGGTTCCCCATTTTGACCAAAAAGGAAATGCGGGAGGGTTTTCCCGATAATTTTCTGCCTCAAGCCTCCTTGGATGATCTTTTGAACAAAAGCCTCGTGGAACTGGAGCACACCTCTGGCACGTCCGAAGAACGGTTGCCGGTGTTTTTTGAGCGGGGATGGTGGGATCGTCAGGAGGCGAAAGCTTTGCGGATGAATGAATGCATTCGTCAATGCTTGGAAGGCGCGCAGGCGCCGCGGCGCGCCACGCTCACGGCGCCTTCCTGCAATGGATTGACCTGCCCCACTGTTTGGATGTCCCGGGAGCAGCGGACCATTGGCGGAACTCTGTTTGTCAACCTGGCCCGCATTCCCTTCCTGCTCACCCAGTCAGAACTGCAGCGCATGGCGCGTGAAATCATGGAATGGGAGCCCCTGTTTTTGGACCTTGACCCAGTGCATGGAACACGTTTTGCACTTTATTGCGAAAAAGAGGGGATTCGGTTTCCATCAGTCAAATTCATCCTGACCAGCTACGAATTCACCAGCGTGGTGCACCGTCGAATCCTTTCCCGGGTTTTTCAGGTGCCGGTTTGGAATCTCTACGGGTCCACGGAAACCGGCCATTTGCTGATGGAAACTGTTGGAGGGCTGATGAGGCCCTCAGTGGAAACCGCCTTTTTGGAACTGGAGCAAACGGATGAGCAAGGTGTGGGCCCGCTCCTGGTCACCACTCTTTCCAATGCCTACATGCCCCTGGTGCGCTATCGGATCGGTGACCTTGCCCAGAGAGTGGGGTCCCCTTACGCCTCGCATTATCGCATCCATGGCCGGACCCGTGATGCCTTGCGTTCGAGGGATGGCCGGCGGGTGACCACCTTGCAAATAGATGAGTGCCTCTCGGGTCTTTCAGGTGTGGCCCACTATGAACTCCGGCAGGAAAAAACCGGGCATGCCATGTTTCGTTATGTCCCTGATTCAGCGCCGCCCCCCGATGGGGAATTAAACGAAGCCATCGAACAAGTAGGGGCCTTGCTTGGCATGCCGGTGGAAAAGGTGCCCGCTGCCACCCTGGTGCCGGCTGCGTCCGGCAAATTCAGACTGACCATCCCGGCAGCCTGAGCCGCGGCCGCGCCGGTTGCCGTGCCCGGACGGCATTTCACACGTAGAGAAACACGTAAACTGCGAACGAAACAGCCGCCAGCCCGGCTGCAGCCGCCAGCGACCATAAAAAATTCCTCTTGCGCGCCGCCACGGCAAAAGTGGCAATGATCACAGCTAATTGCGCTGCCAACATTCCAAAAAAGAACCGGGAACTCCGGCGATGATGGTTTTCCGCAGAGGCGTTGTTTTGACGAACCTGCAATTCATAAACATTGGCGATGGTATAATTCAGCTTGGATTCCTCGTCGTATCGAGCCTCCGTGTACCTCAACCGGGCGAAAGTAAAATTCCGGAATGTTTGGTTTTCCCCGTTCATCAGCCTGGCATCCAATTCATCCACATGCTGGTTGATGCCCTTGATGTCGCGGTCAAAATTCCGGGCGGCATCATCCGCGGCCAGCAGTGCGGCATCCAGGTCCTGGGCGCGCACATGCGCAAGGTCAGCCATGATTTCCTTTTCCGGCGCATTCTTGGACAAGGCATCCAGCGCAGATCGGACAGGCTCGGTCAATTGAAGGCTGGCCGGGTGGGGAAGAACAACTGAGGTGAGGGCCTGGACGGTGGCGGGGTCCTGCCCTGTCAACGCGGCGGGGTCCAGCGAGTGAACCGGCACGGAGGCGGCCAGAAGGTCCAGGGTGTTTTCGGCGGTGGCGCTGCGCAATTTCTTGGCTTGGTAATAACTCCACTGGTCACCGGCCTTGGCCTGCAACTGGGCGGCGAAGGACCTGTCGTATTGGGCCTTGGTCATTTCGCTGGAGGCCAGCCCCGCCAGCATCGTGGAGAGAACAGCCATCACCACCGGGGTGGCCGCAAGGATTTTGCCCCAGGCTGTCTGGGGTAATTCTGCCTTGAGACTTTCTGGAATTTCAATTTTTTGTGCCATGGTCTTTGAGCATTTTCATCCGAATCGTGTCCAAGCCTAGCATCTTTCGGCCTGCCCGCCAATCGGTAAAGCAGACCGGCCGGGACGGGTTGAAGGCGGATGCTCCTTCCACCCGCGCCTTGTGCGGACATTATCTTGTAGGTGTGGTGTTCGGATGAAAACGGATCAAACTGCGGGAAAAATGCTGAATCAACCTGCGGCACGGGCCATTTACCATGGCGTGCTGCTGGCAAGGAACTATTTTCGGTGTACGGGAAGCAATTTGGCGGGAATCCAGCCGCCTGCTTTGGAGGAAGACTGGGGCAGGTGGCTTTTTGAAGCTCCATTTGTCCTGCTTTCCCATGGCACCGAGCCGGATCCGGTGCTGAACTATGGAAACAGGATGGCCTTGGATTTGTGGGAAATGGACTGGGCACAATTCACCGCCATGCCATCCCGGCTCACTGCGGAAACTCCTGAGCGCGAGGAGCGGGCGCGGCTCCTTGAATCGGTCTCCAGGCAGGGTTGCTCCTCCAATTACAGCGGCGTGCGGTTCGCCCGTTCGGGTCGGCGTTTTCGCATTGTCAACGCCTCGGTTTGGAACGTCCTTGACGCTGATGGCAGCCCCTGTGGCCAGGCGGCTTTTTTTGAGAAATGGGAATGGTTGTGAAGCTTTCGTGAAAATTTCGAAGCCATCCCGGGGCTTGCCGGGGATCAGCATTTTTAAAAATTCAGGGCCTATTGACGAAAACCCTGTCCAGAGCCAATTATCAGCCTATGCAGCAATTCATCAGTGGTTTTACGTCGGATGAGGGCGGATTGATTCTTCAGGCCGCCGGTAAGGCCAACGCGTTTTTTTAAGGTCGCGGCGGGACTTCTCCTCATTGATTCTGAATGAGGCGGTTTTCTCCAAGAAGGGAGGCGCCTCTTTGGGTCTTCAGCGGCAATAGCGCGGTTAATGCTCGGCGTTGGCGGGTTTCCGGTTGTTCCGGCATGGCGCTTCTCTTTGCGGTTTAACAAGGAGAGGTTTAGCGGAAAGAAATCCGTTATTGAACTGATTAAGACTTGCCTGTTGCGATGGGACAGCGCGGAAATGGCAGTGAGGCGGGCAATGAGCCGGCGGCATCATGCACGAAAGAATGCCATCGGCCCGGCACTCCAAAAAAGCCAGACCGGAGGCTTCCATTTTGAAGTGATCCCAACAGAGCCGAACCGGGATCACGGACGCCATTCTAGGCATCCATCCTCATTGATCGGCACGGGTTGGAAAAATCGCCAGCCGCCTTCCACTCTGAAATTGCGGTCCCAATTGTTTCAAAGATTTTATTTTTGGAAACAAATCAGGAATCGAAACACCAAGCAATTTGGCCAAAAAGACCAGTTCACAATCAGGCACCCGGCGCAATTGGGCCTCCAGTTTGCCTAATGATCCGACGCTTATGCTCCAGCCTTGAAGTTGAAGCCTCCGGGCGAGAGCTGATTGAGACCAGCCTTTGCGATTACGGTGTTTCCGCACTTGTGGTCCGACAATGTTCAGCGCCAGCTTCATCGGATCAGGCTAGGCGCATCGAAAAACACAATTTACTCCCACATGAGAATGATAAAATATATTCCGTTGCCTGGATGGAGACGATGTGCTTTACTGGGCGGGTTTAAGTTAGAAAAGGAAATCATTATCATGAGCGTTCTTTTCAATTCAGGCCGGTGCGCGATTCCGATGCGGGGACGTCCCTTTTTATATTTCTTGTTGGTTTTGCTCGCCTTCGGCGTGGTCCGCGCTCAGTCGCTGTCCGCCACCAATCAGGCTGTTTCAAGCTACGGCATAATGCCGCCCCTGCCGCCACCGGCTCCGCCGCTGGTTCTGACCAACCCTCCGCCGGGGCCGGTTCCCCAGTTCCCCTCCTTTTCATCAGAGCCGGCGACCGAGGAAATCGCGGCGGCGCGGATATTTCAGGAACCGCTGATTCCGTGCGACAGTGATCCATCGTCGGCCGATAATATTGCCGTGGCTGCAGCGCTGACCGCATTTGCCAACCGGGCCAGTTCTGATGATTTTTCGGCATTGGAGAGCTATCTGGACAACAATCCTGAAAGTCCCTGGTACAATTCCGTTTTATTCAACTTGGGCTGGGAGTATTACACCACCGGCTATTACTCAAAGGCTCTGGCCGCGTGGGAGGAAGCCTGGATGTGGCTTCAGGATGAGTCGGATGGCGCTCCCAGGAGACTGGCAGACCGGTGCATTGGCGAACTGGCGGAGATGCACGCCCGCATAGGCGATCGCCAGAGGCTGGAGGAGATATTCGGCCAGATCACCAACAGGCCTGTCACCGGCCCGGCCACTTCCCTGCTTTCCGGCGCGCGCCAGGCGCTCTGGATGATGCAAAACCGCCCTGGTGTTTCGTTCCGTTGCGGCCCGCTCGCCCTGCGGAGCATTTGCAAATTGCTGCGCCCGCCGTCGGACGTGGATGAAATTGTGGAGGATTCCGAGTCAACGACCAATGGCTTTTCGCTGGATCAGCTTGCCCAGCTTTCGCGGCAGCTCGGTTTGAACTTTCAGGCGGCGCAGCGGCAGCCTGGCGCGCCACTTCTGCTGCCATGCGTCGTCCATTGGAAGGTCGGCCATTATGCGGCGGTGCTGGCGCAGAAAGGCAGCCGCTATTTTGTGGTGGACCCCACGTTCGGCGCCAGCCGCTGGATGAGCGGGGAGGCGGTGGATGGCGAGTCCTCGGGCTATTATCTGGTTCGCGCCGGTGTCCTGACCAACGGCTGGCAGAGTGTCGCCAGCGCCACGGCGGCGGCTGTCTGGGGCAGGGGCGTCACGGCCAGCAGTGATCCCAATTGCACAACCGAGCAGGATGCCATGGCCGATCCAAGTTGCAATTCGCACGGAATGGCCGGGTATGACTTCCATCTTTTGCTGGCAAGCCTGCATATCGAGGACACGCCGCTTTTGTTTACTCCGCCGCGCGGGCCGCCGGTCCGCCTGACCGTGACCTACAACCAGCAGGAGGCGAACCAGCCAGCCACCTTCAGCTACGCAAATTTTGGCGGCAAATGGACGTGCAACTGGATCAGCTACATCACGGACAACAGCACCAACCAGGATGCGGACGTGACCTATTATGCGCCCGGAGGCGGCACGGAGACATTCACCTATGATCCAACCAACGCAGGTTTTGACATCAACTGGAGGAACCAGGCGGCACTATTGCGGCTTTCCAACAACAGTTACCAGATGAGTTTCCCGGATGGCTCGGTCCGCATCTTTGGCCAGCCGGATGGGACCGTGGGCAATTCACGCAATGTTTTTCTTACCCAGGTCATTGATCCGGCGGGATACACCAACCTGCTCAACTATGATTCCAATTTGCGGCTGGTTTCCGTGACTGATCCCCAGGCGGGTGCCACGAACTTGGCCTTTTATTATACAGCCAGCGGAGGATTGTTTCCGGTGGATATTTACAAGATACAGCAAGTGACCGACCGCTACAACCGCACCGCCATTTTTGGGTACAATGCGGACGGCTCGGAATTACAGAGCATCACCGATCCCATCGGCATCACCTCGCAGTTCAGCTACGCGCCCAATTCGGATTTCATGGACTCGCTGCAAACGCCGTATGGTAAGACCGCGTTTAGTTTTGGCGACGACGGGAACGAGCGCTGGCTGGAAGCGGCCGACCCGCAGGGGGGTGTCTCACGGGTGGAATTCAACCAGGCTGATGATCTGGGCATTCCCAGCTCCGATCCCGGTCCTGTAGTCCCCCGGGGGATTTACACGCGAAATTACATTTTGTATGGGAGGAACACCTTTTATTGGGACAAGAACGCCATGGCCCAGGCGCCGGGGGATTATTCCAAGGCGCGGCTTTACCACTGGCTGCACAATGCCAACCTTGCCTCCGCCGAGGGTTGCCTGGAGAGCGTCAAGCAACCGCTGGAAAACCGGGTTTGGTTCAATTATCCCGGCCAGGCCCCGACTGACGCCGGGGCGACAATTTATGGTTCGCAGAACCTGCCCTCGGCCATTGACAGGGTAATGGATGACGGCAGCGAGCAGTTATATCAATACTCGCGGAATTCCCTGGGCAAGATCACAAATGTCATAGATCCAATCGGAATCGCATACACTTGCGTTTACGCGGCGAACCAGATTGATTTGCTCCAAGTCAGGAATACTTCCCACGGTTCCAATGAACTGGATGCCAGCTTCACCTACAATTCCCATCACTTGCCGCTGACCGAGGTGGATGCTGCCGGTCAGACCAATTTTTATGGATACAACGCCTATGGCCAAATCACCGGCTTCACCAACGCATTGCTGCAGGCAACCTCGTTCAATTATGATGCCAGCGGCAGGCTGCTCAACATTGTGGGCCCCACCAACACGGCGGTGATTTCGTTTGGCTATGACGCTTTTGACCGGATCAATGCGGTCACCAACGCGGACGGCTATTACGTGACCACGCTTTATGATGCGCTGGACCGGCCCGTGACCAACACGTATCCGGACGGAAGTTCCGAGACCCTCTCGTACCAGAACCTGGACCCGTCCACCTACGTGGACCGCGCCGGGAGGCAGACCCGTTTTGTTTTTGACAGCCTGCGGCACCTGACGCAGGTCACCGTGGCGACGAATTGGACCACCTATCTGGACTGGTGCACGTGCGGGAGCATTGACAGCATCACGGATCCCTTGGGCAGGACAACAAGCTGGCTTTACGACATTCAAGGACGGGTCACGGCGAAACAATACGCGGATGGAAGCCAAATGAGGTATGGCTATGAAAAAACCACCAGCCGGTTGAAGACCTTCACCAACGAACGAAACCAGGCGAGAACATACCAATACTATGAAAATAATCTTTTAAATGAGGTGATTTACGCCAACCCGTCGGTGACGCCGACGGTGATTTACAACTACGATTATTATGGCCGGATCCATGCCATGCAGGATGGATACGGGGTGACCTTTTTCAATTATTATCCGGTCACCAATCCGCCCGCGACGGGCGCGGGCCGGCTGCAGTCGGTGGTTGAGCCAACCGGCTATGACACGCTTTACTACGGCTATGACGCATTGGGGCGAATTAATACCAAGGCCCTGACCAATTCCGTAATCACTTCCGGCACCTCAAGCCTGGACCCTTTTACTTATCATCACACCTACACATACGACGTTTTGGGCAGGGTGTCCCGGGATGCGGTTGGAGGCGGCGCTTATACATTTAATTATTACGGAGCTTCTTCGCGTCTTGCCTCAATTGTTTATCCGAGTGTCCTGACAACCACCTTTGGATATTACGGCATCATCGGGGATTTGCGGCTTGCAGGACTGACTAATTCAACCGGGGTATCGCTGCTTTCACGATTCAATTATGCTTATAATCTGGAGGGGCAAATCACCAATTCGGTGGAACAGCTTTCCTCCGGGTTAAGGCGCACAAACACTATTTCGTATGATTCCATCGGCGAGGTGTTGACTGTTGCAACCAATGGCCGCCCTTGTTACAGCTATGCCTACGATTTGGCCGGCAACCGGACCTTGGAGCAATCTGGCACCAATACCTGGCGGGCGAGTTTCAATCCCTTGAATGAAATTCAGGGAAAGGATCAGGGGCTTTCCTCCACAAATCGCATTTATCAATGGGATGAGGAGAACCGGCTTGTCGCAGTCACCGAAAGCAACACCACAGCGCGGATGGTGTATAACGGTTTCGGCCAGCTTGCTTATTTGACAGAGTATGCCGGCGGTTCGCCGTCAATGTATCACTGGTATGTGTGGGATGGAGATAAAATTGCGGAGGAATCCTACATCAATACAAATTTCAGCGCTTATTTCCACTGGTATTACGATTACGGGCATTATGAATCCAGCTCCTCTTATTTCAGCCCGTCTTTGATTTATACCACCCGGGATGGGCTTGGGTCGGTGCGGGAATATTACAGCACCGCCTACCTGGGAGGGGTCCTCCAAATGGAATTTGATTACGATCCATTTGGCAGGAAATCCACCTTGATCAACAGTTTCAATTATTTTGGATCGCAAGTGAATTACGCCACGCCGCCGGAATATGGCTTTGCCAACCTGCTGGGCATGCCTGGGCAAAGCCTGGATTTTGCGGAGAACCGTGTGTATGACCCTGACTTGGGGAGGTGGATTTCACGGGATCCGATTGGGGAGAAGGGTGGTTTGAATCTTTATGAGTATGGCAATAACGATCCTGAGGATAATGTGGACCCGGGCGGGTTGTGTCCGCAGCCGGGCGGGGTATTGGGGAAGGGGCAGAGCCGGAACGTGAACGGGGAGATTGTGGATGAAAACGGATTTGCGGTCAAAGACCAGCTTAACCCGCTGAATCCGCTGAATTTTCAGGGTGGAAATGCGCCGCTGGGTTTCAGGGCGGAGCAGGCTGTGAGGTGTGATTTTCCTGCTGTGACCAAATCCCGCCATGGGAGCGTGGGCTTTAAGGCGGCGATCAAGCGATTATACTTGATGCCTTGCCAAATAATTGGCCAGGATGATGGGAAAGGTGATGGTCATGGGTGTGGTCTGGCGGGAAACCAACCGAACGGCAATGAAAATCTGGTGGTGTCTGTCGGGGGCTTTGCGATATTTCAGATGACCACAAGCGGAAAGTGACTTGAAAAATGAGCGCATATCACGCCAAACAAATGCTGATATTTGTCATCGCTGGCATTCTGGCTTGTTTTTTGCCGCGTCTGCAGTCCCAAATTGTTTACTCCTATGATTCCTCAGGCAACCCGACCAATTCGATATTGGATGCGACCCAGCCCCTGAGTTCCTCCGTGTCCAACAGCCTCCGAAACGTGTTGCTGGGGCAATCCCTGTCCTTGTGCGTGGAGGCGGCCGGCAGCGGTATCATCACCTATCAGTGGCAACTGGATGGCATGGACATTGCCGGGGCAACCAATGCAACATTTTTCACGCCCCAAACCTCCGCTGCGAACGCGGGTTCCTATTCGGTGATTGTATCGAACGGTTCAACCACGCAAACCAATCAACTGGGAAACATCGCGGTCGCAGGCGCTGCCGGCACGCTATACGCCGCCGCCTTTGGATTGGGCGAGTTTGTTGCAGTGGGCTCCACTGGAACCATAATTGGCTCTTCGAATCTTCTCGCATGGTCCGCATTTGACTCAGGCACGACCAATCAACTGAATGGCGTTGTTTTTGAAACAAATGTTTTTGTGGCAGTTGGGGCGGCAGGCACAATTCTGACTTCGACCAACGGAACCTCCTGGGTGAGCCAGGATTTCTCAAAAACAAATTCATTGAATGGAATTGCATATGGAAACGGCCTGTTTTTAGCTGTGGGCGATTTAGGAGAAGTCCTGACTTCCATGGATGGAACGAACTGGGCGCAACAGTCATTTGGCAATCCCAAACTGCTTGGGGTGGTGTTTGGAGGAGGTCATTTTGTGGCAGTGGGTACCGGCGGCTCTGTGTGGACTTCACTGGATGGCACTAATTGGCAGAGCCAAATAACTCCAGAGATTGGCACCCTCAACGCCGTGGCCTACGGAAACGGCCTTTATGTGGCGGCGGGGGACGATGGCGCGATTTTGAGTTCAGTCGACAGCACCAATTGGACTCCGCAGGTGAGCGGCACCCCGGATAATTTCACATCGGTCCTGTTTTATGACCAAACGTTTTACGCAATTGGCCCTGCGGGGCAAAATTATATTTCGTCGGATGCTGAGGAGTGGGAGGAGAGTGATGCGGGAACTTTCATTCCGCTGTGGGGTTCAAAGGTTTGCAATGGCATCCCGGTGGCGACGGGTGAGAACGGCCTGGTTCTGCAAATTCCGACTTACAAACTGGATCACTTTGGGTGGAGTGTGATTTCATCCCCGCAACGGGTGAACCAGCCTTTTGCGGCAACCATAACCGCCTCGGACGCCGCCGGGAACACGGTTTCAAATTTCAATGGCCTCGTTTCTCTTTCGTCCTCAACAAGCATGACTTCGTCCAAGAACATGATTCTGGGCAGTGTTGCGCCGGGTTATTCCGCATCCGGATCGGAAACCGCTGGTTATGCCTTCACGCCAAATGCGAACTTGCTGGTCACGGATGTGCGCCATTATGATGTGGCGCAAAAGGTCTGCATCTGGGCGGAAAATGGGGATTTGCTGGCAAGTGTTGATGTGACAAACAACCCCGGGAACTGGGTGGACACGCCAATGCCGGAGCCGCTCACGCTGGCTGCGGGGTCCAATTATGTGGTCAGCGTTTACACCGGGGACAACACCAACACTCTTTTTTATTACCGGGATGACGGACCCGGCGTCTTTGCGAATGGAACGATTGACCAGGCATTGGCTGGCAATGGCGACGCCTTTCCGGGCGAACCCAGCTATGCCTTCTGGTACCTGGTTGACCTGGGCTATGCGGTTCAGGTTGGAGAGACAAACCTCATTAATCCGTCATCGGCGACTTTTGAGAACGGTTTGGCAACGGTTCAATTAACGGCATCAGACGCGGGACAGGACATCACGCTGACGGCCAATGACAATTCGGGACACTCCGGCGTGAGCGGACCCTTTGACGTTCTTGGCACCAACGACATTGCTGTAACGATGTTCTCATCCCCAAATCCTGTGGCTGTGGAGAGCAACCTGACCTACACCATCACAGTCATGAATGCCGGTCCCAACGCCGCAACCGGGGTGGTCGTCACGAATATTTTACCGGCGAGCGCCAGCTTTGTTTCAGCCAGTTCAAGTTTGGGGTCATGTCAATATTCTGCAGGAGAGGTTACATGCAATATTGGGAATTTACCCAACCAGAACACGGCGACGATCACGATCACTGCAACGCCTGCATTGGCCGGGATAACGTTGACAGACTTGGTTAATATCGCAGAGTCCGGGGCTGATTCAGATCCTTCCGACAACGCGGCAACCAATCTGACCTTCGTGCCGCCCACGCTGACGATTGGAAATATTCTCGTGTTTGAGCCAAGCTATGGAATTGAAGGTTTTCCAATGACAATCAACCTTTCATCGCCCAGCGTCCTTGATGTCGAGTTCGATTTCTCCACAATGGATGGAACGAATGCCATTGCCGGACGGGATTATGATGCCTTGAGCGGAAAAGTCAACATTCCAGCCGGCGTCACCACAACCAACCTGTTTGTCTGGATTCAAGGGAGCGCAGCGGCGTCCCCGCCCAAAGAGTTCTTCGTCAAACTTTCCTCACCTGTCAATGCGACTTTTGCCTCGGCCGTGGGCGCCGTTATCATTCTCAATCCGAACGGCCAGCCCGGCCAGTTGGATGGCTTTTCCTGGGGATCGGTGCCTTCGCCACAGTCAACAAATGCCGCCTTCAGAGTCACGCTTTCGGCGCAGGACGCGTTTGGCAATGCGGTGACCAATTATACCGGTCCAGTGGCTTTGACGGGCGTCAATCTCAATGATGCAACCAACACACTTCTGGCAAGTCCCCTGCCGGAAAACTCAGCCAGCACTGCGATCATGACAACGGGCTACGCCTTCACGCCAACCAATGATATTTTTGTCATGGGCGTGCGGTCCTATTCGGGATCGAAAGTATCCATTTGGACGGAAACCGGTTTTTTGCTGGCAAGCCAGAATGTTTCAAGCCAGCCGGGAGCATGGACTGACACGCCGCTGGCAAGGCCTGTGTGGCTGCAAGCCGGCAACACGTACCTCATCGGCTCATTCACCGATGGCGGCGCTTATTATTGGCGGGAGGATGGGGCGATGAAATTTTCGAATGGGGAGATTTCCCAGGGATATTCCTGCCTGGGAGATGCATTCCCAACCAATTTCGACAGCGCGCAATGGTATCTGGTTGACTTGCGCTATGCGAATGCAGCCTCCATTTCGCCATCCGTTTCCGGCGTATTTGTCAATGGAGTCTGGACTGGAAACATGACTGCTGGAGAGTTGGGAACGAACTTCATGCTTCTTGCCAATGACCGCGAAGGCCATATCGGCTTTTCAAATCCGTTTGGAGTTTATGCCACCAATGACCTTGCTTTGACACTTTCGACATCGCCCGCAATACCTTTGGCGTTTTCGAATCTGGCTTACAGTGTCACCATCCTGAATCCCGGCCCTGATTCGTCAACAGGCGTCCTGATGACCAACATCCTTCCATCTGGCGCAAATTTTGTCTCAGCCGCTACCAGCCAGGGGGCCTGCAGTGAGGCCGGAGGCATTGTCACCGCCAATTTGGGAACGATGGCCGCCTTTTCCTCTGCAACAGTCACGATCACGGTTGAGCCAATGGTCGCAGGTCTGCCACTCACCAACAGTGCGAACGTTACGCGCAACGAACCTGATCCTGATTTGGAGGATAATTCTGCGGTTTCGGTAGTCATACCAAACGAATCTCTTACAACTCAAATTGCCAGTTCTCTGGGCTATGGTGCCACTCCCTGGCTCAGCGGCGGCGACGCACTCTGGGGAACGGAGGGCAATGTGACCCACGGTGGCACAAATGCAGCGCAAAGCGGGGCGATTGTGGAAGGCCAGCAAACTTGGATTCAAACAAGGGTTTATGGACCCGGGACCCTGAGTTTTTGGTGGTCTGTATCGTCGGAAGCGGGCAGCGATAGCCTGAGCCTTCTGACCAACGGCGTGGTTGCAACCGATATTTCGGGAAGCATCGGCTGGCAGCAAGTAACTCTTGCATTACCTCCAGGTCACACGACAGTGGAGTGGAATTATTCCAAGAGCGGGGCGATCAGCGCAGGCTTGGATGCAGGCTGGCTGGACCAGGTGGTGTTCTCCCGGACGCCAACAACCTTGAATTCGATTTTAATGAATACCAACGGGGATTTTGATTTTTCCCTGAATGGCATGGTGGGACAAATCCTGGTTTTGCAAACGTCAACCAATCTATTCAACTGGGTTTCGCTGAATACCAACACCATGACCAGTGGAACTCTTCATTTTACGAATTCGACACCCACAAATTCACCCATTGAATTTTACAGGGCCTTGGATGTCACGCCATAGAAGACGCCCAGAATCCAAACCTTTTATCACTTTGCAACCTGTTCATGTGCAATGAAATGCTCTAAGCCTGATTGGGGGTTGGGGTGGATTCAGGGACGCGAGCAAAGAAGGAAATGTCGAAGCGATTCGGAAAGCATGAAATGCGCTTGGTATTCTTTTTTGTCTAAAACCCATCGCCAAACCATTTGCGTTTGGGGTTCGAGGCTGGTACAATGGCGGACTGTATTAACTATTGGAACGAAAAATCACCGTGAATGTAACTGTTGAACCATTGGCACCTTGCAAAAAACTGCTGCGTGTGGAATTGGACGTCAAGTCCGTGGATGAGGCTTTTGAAACCGTCACCAGGAATTTTCAAAAGGAGGCTGCCCTCCCCGGGTTTCGCCCCGGTAAAGCTCCCAAGGACATGGTTCTGAAAAGATACGGGGCAGAAATCCGGGATGAAACCCGCAGGACCTTGATCAGTAATCATTACCGCGAGGCGTTGAAACAAAACAACATTGCCCCGGTGAGCCAGCCTGATATTGAAGAAATCCAGTTTGAAAAGGGGCAGAACCTGATTTTTTCCGCGACGGTTGAGACCAAGCCGGAATTTGAGCTGCCTCAATACAAGGGGTTGCCGGCAAAATTGGAAGCCAAACAGGTGACGGATGCGGATGTGAACAATGCCATTGACCTGCTCCGCGGGCGGCATGCCACCTACCAGGCGGTGGATCGGGAGTTGCGCATGGGGGATGTGGCCGTGATTCAATATAGTGGACGCAGTGAAGGCCAGCCCTTGACCCAGTTTGCTCCCACGGCCAAGGGTCTGACCGAGCAGACCGGTTTCTGGCTGGAACTGAAAACCGGCGAATTCATCCCGGGATTTTGCGAGCAACTGGTCGGCGCCCGCGCCGGAGACAAGCGAGTTGTCCAGGTCGAATTCCCGGCTGATTTTGTCTCCAAGGACTTGCAAGGCCGAAAGGCTGAGTACGATGTGCTGGTGACTGAGGCGAAAGAAAAGCTCCTGCCCGAGGTAAATGATGAGTTTGCCGGCAAATATGGGGCGGCTAATGTGGAAAAATTGACCATTGCCGTGCGTGAAAACCTGGAAAATGAATTAAAGTTTTCCAAGTCCCGCAGCGTGCGTCAGCAAATCGTCCAGCATCTGCTTCAGACTTTGAATTTCGATATCCCGGAATCGGTCCTGGCCCAGGAAACCCGGAACCTTGTTTATGACCTGGTCCACCAGAATACCAAGCGAGGGGTGTCCAAGGAATTGATTGAGACGCAGAAAGATGAGATTTTTGCGGCGGCCTCAGCCAATGCCCGCGAAAGGGTCCGGCTCGCCTTCGTGGTGCAGCGCATCGCGGAGAATGAAAACATTAATGTTGAGCAGGAAGACGTTCTCCGGCAGGTTCGGATGGTGGCGGCCATGAATTCAATTCCCGAGGCGGAGATCTTGAAGAACCTGAATCAGAATGGGCTTGATGACATGGTTCGGCAGGCCTTGCACGAAAAAACACTCCGGTTCCTGGAGGAAAACGCGGTTGTCACCGAAACACCTCCTGCGTCATAACCGGAATCTATCCACTGGGAGGCGTGCATGAAGCCTGTTCTGGTCATCTGGATGATTGTGACCTTGGTGTCATGCTCTGGTTTTGGAGCCGGATCAGGGGTTGCCATCCGCACCCTTTCAATGGATGATTGCATTCGTGAGGCGCTGACGCACAATTTTGATGTGCAGGTGGCGCGGTTCACCCCCCAACTCAGCGCCTACAGCCTTGCTGCCGCCTATGGAGGGTACGATCCATTGCTGAATATCTCCGGGCAGCATAATTATAGCGTCACTCCAAGCAGCCTGACCCAGGACCAGTTGCAATATCCTTCGTCCGTGGCCAATGTGGATTCGTTCAATAGTGGTTTAAGCGGGCTTTTGCCTTGGGGGTTTCAGTACAACCTGGCTGGAAACATCTCCCAGAACAACGGTTATTTCACCGGAACCAACGCCAACAACTACCGGGATGCCAGCGGGTCCATTGGCCTGACCATGACCCAGCCGCTGTTGAAAAACTTCTGGATTGACAGCACCCGGTTGCAGATCCGGGCAGCGCGAAATTCCCTCAAGTATTCCGAGCAGGGTCTGAGGGCGCAGTTAATTACTTCAGTTGTGGCGATACAAACCGCCTACTACGAGCTTATCTATGCCCGGGAAAATGTGCAGGTGCAGAAAGACGCCCTCACTTTGGCCCAGACGCAATTGGAACAGGATCAGCAGCGCATGCAGATCGGCACTCTTGCGAAATTAAGCGTGGAGCAAGATCAATCCCAGATGGCCCAAAGCCAGGCCAACCTCATCACGGCCCAATCCACACTGGAGACCGATGAAAACAACCTGAAAAACCTCATCACGGATGACTATAAGGACTGGCAGGCGGTCCAACTGTTGCCCGCAGAGCCGCTGGCGGCGCAAAAACAATATTTTGACCTTCAGGAAAGTTGGAATAAAGGCATGACCTTGCGCCCGGATTATTTGCAGGCACAGATCACCCTTGAGCAGCAGGGTATCCAGTTGAAATTCGACCGCAACCAGTTGTTTCCCCAGTTAAATCTCACCGGCAGTTTTGGTTACAATGGCGCTGGTACTGTTTACAACGATGTTTTTGCCCAGTATCAAAACCAAAACAGCCCTTTTTACAGTTACGGCGCCCAGCTTTCCATGCCCTTGGCCAACACGCAGGCGCGCAATTCTTACAAGGCGGACAAGGTCACGGAGCGGCAGGATTTGCTCAAGCTCAAGCAGTTGGAGCAGGATATCCTTGTGGAAATAGACAATGCGGTCAAACAGGCGGAATCAGATTATGAAAGCGTCCAAGCCACCCGCCAGGCCCGGATTTATGCCGAGGCTGCCCTGGATGCGGAGGAAAAAACCTACGCCGTGGGCAACGCCACCACCTTTGAGGTTCTCACCTATCAAAGCAACCTGACCACGGCCCGAGGACAGGAAATCCGGTCGCTTGCCAACTATGAAGAGGCCCTGGCAACACTGGCACAGCAGGAGGGCAGCACGCTTCAGCAAAGAAACATTGACGTGATTGTCCAGTAAAAAGCCCCTTTGGGACCTTTTCAAAACGTTCACCAAAATTGCCAGGCGTGCCGCCAGACCACCCACACGCCCAAAAGGAAATTGGTAATGGCATGCGCGGTCATGGCTTCCCCCAGGTGGTTGCACCGCAGGACCAGCCATTGGTATGCCATTCCGCAAATAATCGCCGCAGCCCACTCATTGTGGGACAGGCCAAAAACCATGGCCGTTACCAAAAAGGGGACTGGTAGAAATTGGTTCAATGGAACCTTCAAAAAATCTGGGTTCGCCACATACCGGTACAAAAACGAGCGGTAAAAGGCTTCTTCAATGGGTGGCACCACGAGTGAGGATCCCAGAATCCGCACGACAATGAAAAAAATCGCCCCCAATGGGCCGAAATGATTCCATGGGTTCCATTCCGGGTTGGGCAAGGCAGGGCCATGAGACAAACCCAAATGTTGCCATAATGAGGTTTGAGTGGTCCAATCGCCGCTGATCCCCACCCAAATCACAAAGATGAGAACTCCTATTCCCAAGGCTTGGAAACTGAATGTCCAGCGAATTTCAGGCACAAAACCCCGCATTTCATAAAGAAGCCAGATGCCGACCAGGGTTTTGGCCAGATAAATCCAATAGGTTGAAACCTCTCCCAGGTGCCCCTGGACACTTGTCAGAAAAACAAAAATTAAAAATGGCAGGACGCGGGCCGCAGTCGGTGATCGGGCAAAAAGTGAGCGTAGGCGCATTTGAAGGGGAAAAACGATTGTTTGTTTTATCGTGCCGCTGGCGGAGATTAAAACTTCAAAATGAACCAATGTCAACGCGCCCGGTGCCCTTTGTCTTCGGCGCATCCCTTCATGACAAACGCCTCATCACTTCCTGCGCGGCATGCAATCCTGATATTTGCAGGCAAGGGGCGGGAGGATGACCGTCCGGGTGCCTTTACGTTTCCGAAAGATTAAAAGGTTCAAAAAGGGTGAAGATTTTTCTTGGAAACCACCTTTTTGAGGGTGATGATAGGAAGCTCTTTGAAATCGGCGGGGATTTTCCCTGCCGGAAATGACCATTCAATGTCTGGGAACCCGGTGAAATACCGGGACGGTTGCGCCACTGTAACGGCTACAAGTTCCAAAACCACTGGTTTGAAAAAACCGGGAAGGTGGGACAAGGTTTGATGCCGGAGTCAGGATACCGGTTGATTGGTTCTCGTCGGTCCGGGACGTTTCCGGATTCTTCCCCGCAAAGGGAAGGATGAGGCCAGGCCGCCCAACTGTTTTGGGCGGCTCGTTGAATTTACCTCCATTCTTCGTTTGCGAAGGCTGGAGGTTTTTTTTCCTCCCGTCTCGCGCTGGTTCTCCATGTTCGCGTCACCGCCCCGCGTCATCCGCGGGGCATTTTGAAAGGTTCGTACAATGAAGAAATGGTCGTTGGTGCTTGTGATCCACGGGTTGCTTTCGGTTTGGCTGCTTTCAGCAGACACCCTTGTTGAAAAATTTGATTCCAATCCCTTTTTGGATGGCTGGCAGGTGTATGGAGACACCAACCTGTTCAAGTGGGACTCCACCAACCGGGTTTTGGATGTCACTTGGGATTCCACCCAGACGAACAGTTATTTTTTTCATCCCTTGGGGCGCACCCTGACCATCCAGGACGGGTTCTGCGTGGTTTTTGACCTTCAGTTGACCAACGCCTCGACCCAAAATTATGGGTCAGAGCTGGCTGTTGGACTTTTGAACTATACGAATGCCACCAGCAGTTCTTTTTCACGGAGCCTTGGCATCTCCCCGAATGTCTGGGAATTTGATTATTTCCCCCCTTACAATGATCAGGGATACATCGGGGCTCCCTCCCTGGATGCCTCCCTCGTGGATGCCCAGACCAACTTTTTTTTCATCTACACCAACATCCTCATGAATAACGCGGTGACTTATCATGTTTTGTTGGAACATGAGCCAGGTGCCACGGGGATTTCCGGGGCCATTTACACCAACGGCCTATTGATGACCGCGCTGCCCATCGTGGATAATTATCTTCCTTCAGGAGACAATGGCGCGTTTGCCTTGGACACCCTCGCCGTGATGAATTACGCTGACGATGGGGCAGGGGACGACATTCTGGCGCATGGGACGGTTAAAAATCTGGCCTGCGCATCCCCACTGCCGGTGGGCGGCCTGCAAACGACCGGGCCGGGACAGGTGGTTTTTGCCAGTGACACCAACTGGGTTTACACGCTGCTTCAGACTGGGGATTTTGTGAATTGGACACCTGCGGCGTTGCCGGTGGCTGGGTCTGGCGGTTCCCTGGTGTTGCAAGCCACCAACACGGTGAACCTTCATGACAGTTACAGGGTCCGGGCGGATTTGAGATGACGGATGGCTGCCGTTTGTTCCATGTCACAATCCAAGCCAAAAGCGGGCGGGCCTTTCCACGGGTTGGGGAGCGAAATTCTCCGGCCCTTGGCGAGACCTGAGTCCGCCTTCTCGCTGGTGGAACTACTGGTGGTAATAGCCATCGTGGGGATACTTTCCGCCATGCTGCTTCCGGCTCTGGCGCGATCCAAGGCGGCGTCCCAGGCGGCTTGCTGCATATCCAACTTGCAGCAATTGGGTGAGGCCGCCCAACTTTACCTCATGGATAACCAGGATGTTTTTTTCAGCCGTTGTGGCGTGGCTTCTGCCCAAGGGCAGGAGTGGTGGTTCGGTTGGTTGCAAGGCTCATCGGTGCCTGAAGGGCACCGGGGTTATGATTTGGCAGCCGGCTGCCTTTACCCCTATCTCGGTGTTGATGGTGTCCGGCTTTGTCCATCCCCTTTCTGGTCCTCACCCTTGTTCAAGCCCAAGGGCACCAATGTCATTTGCAGCTATGGATGCAACGGCCTGCTTTTCCCGGGCCCGGGGCAGGCTGCTGTGGTTGCAGGCGCGCTCAAACATCCCGCAGATGTCGCTTGGTTTGCGGATTCAGCCCAGGTCAACACCTTTCAGCCTCCGGCCTCCCCCTCCCATCCCATGTTTGAGGAATTTTATTATGTGGATCTGGAAACCAATTACAGCCGTCCGGATAATCAACCCAACGGCCAGTTTCGACATGGGCAAAAATCCAACGTCACCTTTGCCGATGGCCATGTGGCGGCCCAGGCTCCAGTTCCTGGGTCTTATGATTCACGGCTGCCCGAGTTTGTCATAGGCCAGTTGCCCCCTTCCATCCTGTTGTTTCAATAAAAACCAAACAGGCCGGGCCTACGCCCAATTTCCGATTTGAGTCGCGTGACAGCTTGGTGTCAAACCCCGATTTGTTTTTGGATCGCAGCTCCAATTCGTTCCGACCAACGGTCCAAAAGGGCTGCATCGCTGCCTTCCACCAACAGTCGCAGTTTTGGTTCAGTGCCTGAATATCGCAAGAGAAGGCGGCCACCTTGGGACCTGAGTTCCTTTTCCGCCTGGTTGGTCAGATCAAGAACGTCCTTCATCTCTTCCAAGGGACGCTTTTCGCGCACCCTCACATTGGTGATGCGCTGCGGAAAACGCGTCCAGCACTGTGCCAATCGTGAGAGGGGTTGGTCCTTGGCTTTTAAAATCCGCAGTATTTGCAGCGCGGCCACCAGCCCATCCCCGGTGGAACTGTGGTCACGGAAGATGAGGTGGCCGCTTTGCTCGCCTCCGAAGTTATAGCCGTTTTTGAGCATTTCATCAATGACATGCTTGTCTCCAACGGCGGTGCGGAGCATGCGCCCTCCGGCGCCTCGGATGGCTGCCTCCAAGCCGGCATTACTCATCACAGTGGCCACCAGGGTGTTGTCGGCTAGTGTTTTTTCCGCCAACATTTCAAGCGCCGCAATGGCCATGATGTCATCGCCATCTATCATGCGCCCGTTTTCATCGCACATTAAAACCCGGTCGGCGTCGCCGTCATGCGCTATGCCGATATGAGCGCCGTGCTCCAGAACCTTGCGGCACATAGCTTCTGGATGCATGGAACCGCAATTCTCGTTGATATTGGTCCCGTCAGGCTGATTGTTGACCACCAAAACCTCCGCTCCCAGTTCGTGTAAAACGCTGGGTGAAGATTTGTATGCAGCTCCGTGCCCGCAATCCAGCACGATTTTGACCCCTTCCAGGGTCAGGCCACGGGGGAAGGAACTTTTGGCGTACTCAATATAGCGTCCCAAGGCGTCATCAATCCGCAATGCCTTGCCGATCTGTCCGGAATGCGGGGTCACCTTCTCAATTGCCCCGCTGAAAACAAGGTTTTCAATCTGGGTTTCAATGGAGCCATCCAGCTTGTATCCATCCGCCCTGAAAAATTTGATTCCATTATCCGTGTAGGGGTTATGGGATGCTGTGATGACGATGCCCGCATCCGCACGCAGACTGCGGGTGACGTACGCCACACCCGGCGTGGGCAGTGGTCCGATGAAAATAACGTCCACGCCCATGGACAGGATTCCTGAGGAAATGGCGTTTTCTAGCATGTAACCGGACAATCGCGTGTCTTTGCCAATGACAATTTTATGTTTGCCGCGACCGCGGGACTGAACCTCCAGGTTTTTAAAAACATGTGCGGATGCCCGGCCCAGCTTGAGGGCTGTTTCGGCCGTTACCGGCTCCACGTTTGCCGTTCCACGCACGCCGTCAGTTCCGAAAATTTTTTGTTGATGATTCATGGGTAGATTGGGAAAACCAGGCGCCATTCTGTGGGTCACCTTTTAAAGGGTGGCACCACGGCCACATCCGGGGGGTCCACGGACACCAATGTGATGTTAGGGGGGGTGATGACCCCTATGGGAACCACCCCTCCGCTGACACCGGTGAGGTTGGCTTCTGCCCGGACTTGGCTGGCTTGGAGTTGGTCCATGACTTCCGGCGGCCCGCTCACGGTCACTTTTACAGAAGCCGGACTAACCCGGTAGAAGCGCACATCGGAGGTGGATGACACGGGGAGAACGGTCAGGTTGTCGTAAGTCAAGGTGCTGGTGCGCCCTGCCAAGGGCAGGTTTTCCGGCTCGAGGATGCCGTGAACCGTGAGCCAGATGACCACCGCCAGCAAAAGCGAGAACAATTTCCAACCCCAGTCCTTGATGACCCAATCGCGAATCATGGGGTGGATTTGGTTCCTGCGCGGTTGACCGGGCGCGGCTCGCGCCGGGTGATCACCGCAGGACCTGATGGATGGTTGACTTCCTTGAACTGGGCTCGCAGCCAGGCCAGCACGCCGTGCGGACGTGCCGGGCGCAAAATGATGGACGTAAGAAAGGCGCGCAACTCCTCGGGGGTGACCCCGCGCACCAATTGACCCTTGTAGGCGTATGAAATCATGCCGGTTTCCTCGGAAACCACCATCACCAGCGCGTCTGTTTCTTCGGAGAGACCGATAGCCGCCCGATGCCGGGTGCCAAGGGTTTTATTCAGGTCCGAACGCTGGGTGAGAGGGAAGATGCAGGCGGCGTAGGCGATCCGATCCCCCTTGATGATCACCCCGCCGTCGTGGATGGCGTTGTTGGGAAAGAAAATGGTTTCCAGCATCTCGGAAGTCGCTTCGCAGTCCACTTTGATCCCGGATTCCACCGCTTCTTGAAGCTGGATGGATTGCTCCACGGCGATCAGCGCGCCAATACGGACATCGGCAAGCCTTTCGCAAGTCTGGATGATGACCTCCATGCTCTCCCGTTGTTCGCTGGCGGTGGCGAAAAGGGGAAGATTGCCCAACTCTCCGAGCATGCGTCTTAGTTCGGGTTGGAAAATGACCAAGGCGCCGAATACGATGAAAACGGAGGCGCTGCCCAGCAGCCAGCGTAGCACCTTGAGGTCCAGGATGGTGGTGGCGGCTACCACGACCAGAAGAACCACAAAAAAACCGATCACCACCGGCCAGCCCCGCGTGCCGCGCACAATCCGCAAAGCAAAATAGATGAGGACCGCGAGGATGAGGATTTCCACCGCGTGCCGCCAACCGTCTTCAAAATCAGGCCAGTTAAGCCACATGTGATTGTTGGTTCATCACTGCCCGGGTCATGCGCAGAGCCTGAACAGTGGCTGCCACATCGTGTACCCGCACCATTTGTGCGCCTGCTTGAACGGCCAGGACGGCACAGGCCAGGGAAGCTGGCAGCCGTTCATCGGCTTTCGCCCCGCACACGGCACCCAGAAACGATTTCCTGGAAACTCCCACCATGACCGGGCGGTGACGCCGCACAAACTGTCCCATTCCGCCAAGCAGAAGCAGGTTGTGTTCCAAGGTTTTGCCAAAACCGACCCCTGGATCGAGCACGACTTGTTCCAAAGATACACCATGAAAGGGCAGCGCAGCCAGTCGTTCGTCAAAAAAACGACCCACCTCGGCCACCACATCCTTGTAGCGGGGATGATCTTGCATGGTTTCAGGATCGCCTTGGGAATGAGTGCAAATATAGCCGGCGCCATAGGCCGCCACTGCTTCCAGCATGGCGGAAATTCGGCGGTAGGACCCGACATCGTTCACCAGACTGGCTCCGGCAGCCAAGGCGGCCCGTGCCACGGCAGGCTTGCGTGAATCAATGGATATGGGCACGGAAACCCGGCCGGCCAAAACCTTCACCACGGGTATAACTCGCGCCAGTTCCTCCGATTCAGGCACCGGCACCGCTCCGGGGCGGGTGGATTCACCGCCTATGTCAAGAATGTCCGCCCCTTCCAAAACCAGCCGTTCGGCATGCTCAATGGCCGCATCCACATCCAAAAAGCGCCCCCCGTCTGAAAACGAATCGGGCGTCACATTCACAATGCCCATGACAAGGGCCGGTCGAGGAAACCTGAATTCGAATTGTCGGGCGCGCAAGAGCATGGGTTCAGGCGGCTCAACGGCTGCCCAGTCGCTCAAATTTTTGTCCTGAAATAAGCAATCGTATCCTCAAGCCCGCGGGACAACGGCACCTTGGGTTCCCATTTCAACAGGGATTTGGCCTTGGAAATATTGGGTTTACGTTGCTTGGGGTCGTCCTGGGGAAGCGGTTTGAAAACGATCCGGCTCTTTGAACCGGTCTCGCGAATGATTTCCTCCGCAAATTGCAGCATGGTCATTTCCACCGGGTTGCCGATGTTCACGGGCAGGTCGTATTGGCTCATCATCAAACGGTAAATGCCCTCGATCAGGTCCGAGACATAGCAAAAACTGCGGGTTTGCTTGCCTTCACCAAAAATGGTTACCGGTTTGTTTTTCAGGGCCTGGCTGATGAACGCCGGCACCACGCGCCCGTCGTTGATGCGCATGCGCGGGCCGTAGGTGTTGAAGATGCGCACGATTCGTGTCTCCACCTTGTGCTCGCGGTGGTAGGCCATGGTCATGGCCTCGGCAAACCGCTTGGCTTCATCATAACAGCCGCGCGGCCCGATGGTGTTGACGTTGCCCCAATATTCCTCCACCTGCGGATGAACCAGGGGATCGCCGTAAATTTCCGAGGTGGAGGCAATCAGGAATCGTGCTCCCTTGTTTTTCGCCAGCCCCAGGGCCTTGTGGGTTCCGAGCGACCCCACTTTCAAGGTCTGGATGGGCAGTTCCAGATAATCAATCGGACTGGCCGGAGAGGCAAAATGCCAGACGTAATTGACCGGAACATCCAGGAATATGAACTCAGTCACGTCCTGCTGGATGAATTTGAAGTTTGGGTTTCCTCCCAAGTGGGAAATGTTGTCCACGGAACCGGTCACAAAATTGTCAATGCCTATGACCTTGTGTCCCTTGGACAAAAGCAAATCAGTGAGATGGGAGCCGAGAAACCCGGCGGCGCCGGTGACTACGGAGGTGGGTTGTTTGGAGTTTTTCATTTTGAAATCCATGTGAATTACTTGCGTTGAAAGTAAAAGGAGCTGCCGGTTAATTCAAATTCCTGACCCAAGGACAACCCGCTTAATTTTTCCCTCAAGATGGCTGATTGCCGCGCCAGCAAATGCAGGGGCAAGCAAACATTAAAAGAGTGGTTGAAGGCAAGGAAATTCTCCAGAAAATATTGCTCGTTCCAGAACTGTTTCCGCTGAACGGAGAAGGCGAGGGGGTATTCGTAGGGGGAAAAGATATCGTGGACATGAACGAATGTGCCTGCCTTCAAGGATGGATACAATTTTTCAAACTCGAACTGCACATCGCTGCCAAACTTATAGACGTGGCTTGAATCCACAAATAGAAACCCGCAACCCTCCAGAAGTTCAGGCAGGTCAAGAGTCTGTAATTCCTGGCGGATGGGGCGAAAGCGAACCCCCTTCAGTAAAAATTCATGAGTGAGCCGTGCGTAGGGATCAATGGAGATAATCTCGCAGCCTGCTCCGGTCTCTTCAGCGTTTTTTTCCAGGGCGGCAAGGGCTATCCTGGTGGATGACCCCTGGCCTATCTCAATCATGCGAGGTGGTTTCAAATCCCTCAAAAAGGCATATAAAAAAAGTGAGTCCAGCCCGTGGAAATAAAAGTTTTGTTCTGTGAAGCCAAAGCGTCCGCGTTCCTGTGCGTATTCATGGCCATAGTTGGACACCAGCCGGGCGGCGAATTTTTCCGACTGGTCAAGCATCCAATCCACCGCCGGAAGGTTGCGGGGCTCATCTGAATATTTACGGGCCATTTCACGCGTGTCCGGAGTCAGGTCATAAAAGTGGTTCCCTGTAATGTGAAACCCCATCTTTTGAAACAAATCAAAGAGAAAAATTCGCGCCACATAGCGTTGAAACGCGTTTTTTTCGTGGAACAATTTGTAGATTCTCTCTTTCATGGTGTGTTTGATTCAACGCGCTCCGGTGGCACCCAAAACAGCGGGCAGGGTTCGCAGCAAGATCAGCAAGTCAAGCCAGATGGACCAGTTGTCAATGTATTCGAGGTCCATGCGCACCCAGTCTTTGAAATCCTTGATCTGATTGCGTCCACTGACCTGCCATAGACACGTCAGCCCTGGTTTGACGCTCAGTCGGCGGCGATGGGCCAGATCATTGAATCGCTTTACCTCATCCACTGGCAGCGGGCGTGGGCCCACCAGGCTCATGTCCCCCCGCAGGACGTTCCATAATTGGGGCAGTTCGTCCAAACTGTATTTGCGAAGCCATCTGCCGAGGGGCGTGATGCGCGGATCATTGGTCACCTTGAAAACAGGTCCGGTCATTTCATTCATCGCGGCCAACTCATGTTTGGTTTGTTCCGCATTGGAGCACATGGTCCGGAATTTGAGGATGGTGAATGGGGCCCCGTTCCGACCGGAGCGCTGCTGGCGGAACAGCACCGGTCCCGGCGAGGTGATTTTAATGGCAACAGCCAGCACAGGAAGAACGGGAATGATGGTGAGAGCAAGGAGCAGGGTGGCGGCCACAATCCAATCCATTAAACCTTTCACCAGAATCTGCCACGAATTTTCCGGGGCGCTGCGAAAGATCAAGAGGGGCTGGCCCAGAATCTCATCAAAACTGGCGCGGGCAATCTGCGTGGTGAAGAAATCGGCCACCAGCCAGGCTTCAACCCCCTCGGTTTCGCAGAGTTGGATGACGTTTTCCACGCGGTCCAGTTGAATTTTCCGGGCGCTGACGAGCACCCCGCTGACGGAGTGCTCGTGGAGCATTTCAATAAGATGGGCGTGGGAATCTGATTCGAGATTGAATTCGGCGGCCACCTGGATGCTTTCACTGGCCCGCGTCTCCAGCAGTTGGCGGAGCCGTTTTATTTCCGAGGGTATGCCAGCAAGCAGTATTCGTCTTTGGTATTGTGACCTGGCCAGCCGGCTGTTAAGCACCCACCGCAGCGCCTCCTCCTTGGTGTAAACCAATCCGAAACTGATCAGGCCAAACAGCGTCATGACGCCGCGCGGGACCACGATTTTAAGCAGGTAAATGAGCAAAACCAGACCGATGGTTACAATCAGGCATCCCCGCATCAGGGACCACATCATGACGGGACGGGAACCCGTGAGGCTACGGCTGTAAAAACCTTGTGATCCCAGGATGGAGGGAACAAATGGAAAAATGGCCAGATAAAGCCACGCCACGTGATAAAGGGTGTCGCCCGAAACCGCATCCATACCCAAGAAAGCGTGGGAAAAACGCTCGTTGCCCCGCAGTAAAAAAGAGATTCCAAAAGCAATGGCAAACAGGCAGACATCGGCCGCCTGTTGGATTTGTGTCCGGAAACGATGGTCGCGCTGGAGCATTAGTACGGGTTGGTCAAATGGGTTTGGATGTCATGGTGCGGTCAACCTCCCGGGGGACGCTTTTGGCAACATCTGAAATTCGGGGACTGCAGCGCGGAGGAATTCTTTCATGAGGCCAAAGGTGGCATCCTCCTGCCCTGGGTCGCAGGAAGCAAACAGGGAGATATAGGCCCAACGGTCCAAAGTCCCCCTCGTTATCAAATCCCTTGGTATATACCAGATTTTCCATTTCCAGGATTTGGCCGTGATGTTGAGGTTGTCCACGAACCAATACACATAGACGCCGTTGACCGGATGGGGTTGTCCATCGGTGCCGGTGACGGATTTGGTGGTGATGATCCGGTTGACGGTGAGTTGGTAGGGAAAAGGACGGGTCATTGGAACCTTCTCCACCGTGGTGAACTGGTTCTCGATATCCCAACCCTGGCTGGGCATGCAAATTTCCGGGTTGTGGATGCTTGAGCGATCGTTGCCCATGACCACGACGCTCATTTCGCAAAATAATCCATTGGTTCCGCTGTAGGAGCGAATGCGGAAGCTTGTATCCTGGGGCAGATAGTTTTCAAGCACCGTTTCATTGTTGGTGAGGATGAAGGATTTATATCCGGGCACGGAGTCTGGGAGGATAATTTCGCCCCGCATCTGGCCGGGATGGCTCACGAATTTGACACCCGGGGCGTCCAGGCGCTGATGCGATTGCTGGTAAGAAAGGAAAAAGGCCAGCGCGGCCATGAGAATCAGCAGGCATGCTCCTGAGATGAGTGGGGCGGGTTTCATACAGGGTTTCCACCTTGGGCCGCGGATTGCGGCTTGTCGTTGCCAAGATTTTCCAGCCAGCGCGAGAGCATGATCATGCAAAGGATGGCCACAAGAATGGTGATAAAACCAAATTTATTTTCCACCGCTTTTCCCGCATCCTGCCCAAAGGTTTCTGCCATGAAAATGGTGAAGGAGAGCCTCACCACGTTTCCCGCCACGGCCAGTGGCACGGCGGAGAGAATGAGGGCAAAACGTTTCCACGGGTTTTTAAAATGGATAAAACCGTAGATGGTGGTGAGCGCCAGCAGGGCCACCATGCTGTGAATACCGCTGCAGGCGGCAGCCACTTCAAAGGCAAAGGTGTGGTCGGCATCAAAAATCTGTGTGCCATCGCGCACCAGGTCGGGAGCCAGGCCCAGGTGGCCGATCATGTAAACAATCCATGAAACCATGAGGCGCAGACGGAGGGTGAGCCAATTGGCCGCATCGCCCGCCGGGTAGCAAAAGAGCAGGAATAAAAATGGAAAAAGACTGGTTTTCATCCAATGCCTGCCCCAAGCCAGACCGGCCAGGCCAAAAAGTCCGGTCAGGAAGGCAATGAGCGACAATTTCGTTTCCTGAACCACAAACCCCAAAAGATGGGTGGCCAAAGCAGCCAAAACCACCAGGGATGCCGGCCACCAAAAAGCCAATTTGCCCGCCACTAATTCATTGCGCCGCCACCAGAAAAGAACCAGCACCACAAATGGAATCAACAACCCATGCTGGTCATCCGCCAGTGGCGAGGTGTAAATATCAAACAACCAGGCAAAAAGGGAATGTGTGGAAATATAACCAAGGGTGGCATTGCCAAAAAATGCGAAAAGCAGAACCCAGGCAGTGGTCAGGATCAGGAAAAAAGCGCGGTTTGGAAGCTTTCTCCACTGCTCCTGGCAGCGGTAAATCAGCACGCCCACGGCTGCCACCAGCGCGGCGCCAAATAGATAAAGAGGCATGGAACCGCCACCCCTGAATTGGGAGCCGGTGTAATAATAGGCCACTGCCAAAAGGCCCAAAAAACCAACTTCATGTGGCCAGAGTACGCCTCCAATGGGCGGCTGTCGTAGTCCTGCCTTTGCTTCGGTATCTGCCATTCGAGCCTAAAGCTTTTACCAGCAAAGCAGCCGCGGCTCAACCTAAAAGGCGGTCAAAATCTGCCGCCGCTTTCCCCCTCCAAACGGGAATATTTCCTCCAACCCAGCCATTGCCCCATAAAAAACCAGACAAAACGGGGATTGTTTCGAATATAGCGGCCCGCGAGCCTGCGCGGTTCCTGAATAAACCGGAAAAGCCATTCCAAGCCAGACCGCTGAACCCACCGCGGCGCCTGTCGCACACGGCCACTGTGAAAATCAAATGCCGCCCCCACGCCCACCATCAGTGTGGTTTCCAGCCGGTCAAGGTTATCAACCATGAACCACTCCTGTTTTGGGGTGCTTAATCCCACCCAAATGATGTCCGGCCGGCAGGAAGCCACCAAATCCGCCAAGGCCATTTGCTCCTCTGTTGTTAGCGGTCTGAATGGAGGCGTGTAGGTTCCTGCCACCACCAGTTTGGGATACTTCTTCTTCAAATTGAATGCCAAATCCCCAGCCACACCCGGAGCTCCGCCCAAAAAAAAGTGCCGGATGTTCTCCTTCTCGCCCCATTCGCAGACTGCCAGCATTAAATCCGGCCCATACACCCGGCCCATTTCGGCATGACCTCGCAGTCGCCCGGCCCAAACCATGGGCATTCCATCCGGAGTGCAAAGGCCTGCCCGGTTTAAAATGGACCGGAACTGGTCATTCTCTTGCGCTTCCATGACCCCATGAACCCCGGTCACGCAAATGTAATTCTTTCGCCGCCCAGCCAGGGCCTCGGCCACCCACGTCACCGCTGATGTCAGGTTTAACACACTGATGCCAACCCCCAGCACATTGACCTTTTTTACCATCATGATTAGAAGGCCCAGAATAAACCAACTCTCCGAAAAGACCAGCCCTGGCCTGAGGTTTTAACCGAAAATCCTTCCTTTCAATCGTGCCTTGCCCCACATTCACCGGGCTGTTCGCATTCATGAAACTGCTTGTTTTTGCGCATATTCCCCCGCCGCATCACGGCCAAAGCTACATGGTCAAACTCATGCTGGATGGGTTCGGCGGCGATGTGCGCCACCCTTCCAGTTCCAAGCCTTTGGTGGAGGGAATCCAGTGTTACCACGTCAATGCCCGTTTTTCGAAGGATCTGGCTGCCGTGGGGGAATTTCAAGCCGCCAAGCTCTTCCTTATTTTTTGGTTTTGTCTTCAGGCCATATGGATTCGGTTCCGGCACGGTGTCACTTCCCTTTATTATGTGCCCGCACCTGGCAAAAAAAATGCCCTTTACCGGGATTGGCTCATCATGTTGATTTGCAGGCCGTTCTTCAAAAAATTGATTTTTCATTGGCACGCCGCTGGCCTGGCCAAATGGTTGGAATTTTACTGTAATATCCATCTGCGCTCGATTACCTATCGCCTTTTCAAACCAGTGGATTTGAGCATTGTCCTGTCCAAACACACCGTGGCTGATGCCGAGAAATTTTTATCAAGCCGAATTCAAATCCTTCCTTGCGGCATTCCTGATCCATGCCCGGATTTTGATGAAACCACCCTGTGATAGTTTCAAACTTGCTAAATGCAGGTACTGGGGTAACACGCCGTGTAATTGACAAGCAGCTTTCCATTGTCGGTCTTGCTGTACGCCGTGGAGAAGCGCGTCTGATAAGCCAGCTAGTTCAGTCTGCTATTAAAGACAATGTAACAACCAAATATTCTGGCAATAAATAAGCGGGATGAAATTCCGGCAATTTGTAAGCAAACGCTCATCTTTTGCCGGAAGCCACATCTCCGGAATGCACCACTCTGATGTGGTGGCGCGCCCGACAGGAATCGAACCTGTGACCTTTGGCTTCGGAAACCAACACTCTATC
>DAIDJC010000003.1 GCA_027451565.1 Limisphaerales bacterium
AATTTGCGGGCCAGCCACCACGATGGATTTGACCACGATTTTGGGGCTTAAGAGGGAAAAAGGCGAAATGGTGACAGCGGCTTTATCCATCTGGATGGCATTGGTGGCCAGATAGCCGGATGGATTTCCCACCGTCAATCCATTGATGCTTGCCGAACCGCCGAGAATGGATAGCCCCACACTGTCCACGGTGATCGGGGTCTGCGTGATTTTGGGCCCCACCGTTTCGATGCCCAGCTTGATGATGCTTCCCAGGTTTGCGCCCACCAAAACCACTGCCACAAGCAGAACAACGATGAGAGCGATTCCTCCGACCAGTAAAATCCGTTTGATTTTTTTCATAAAATTTTTTGGTTGATCCGCCGGGTTTCCACTTTGCCACCCCAATCCAGGTGGGTTGTCCGTTTATTCTTGGGCCAGCACCTCTTTTATGCAACTGGAAAAATCCACCAAATGGTAGGGCTTGCAGAGGAAGCGGTTGGGTCGAACCGGGGCATCTGCAAAAACCTGTTCATCCACGGTGCCACTGATGAGAATGATTTTCTGGTTCGGCTTGATTCGCCGGCATTCGCGGATCAGGTCCATGCCACTCATTCGGCCCATTGCGTAATCCGTGATGACAAGATCGGGCTGGTTTTTGACGAACGCTTGGAGTGCGATTTCCGGATCCAGGAACGTGCGCACCTGGTACCCCATTGGTTCGAGAGTCAGCAAGGCCAACTCCAGGATGAGGGGTTCATCATCCACCACAAAAATTCTGGGGGGATTTGACACGTCTGGTTCCGTGGGGTTCATGGTCGGAGGCGGTGTTGCAATGGGGGGCGTGCGGCAGTCAAGAGGCGCCAAAGAGCAAAGAGCGGCTTGACCTTCAACAGGAAATTATAGCACAAAACCATTCGCTACGGCAAGTCCCAATCTCTGGTGACGAAAATTTCATTGATTCAATGTCAAGACAGGGCTAGCATCACTTTTGGCGGCAAATTCGCGGCCACATCCATGGACTTTTCCATATGAACAAAAAGCGCGTGTCAGCACCAGGGGCGGCAGAATCCAACGGAGTCAAAGCACCGCGCAAGAAGGGCAAGCCATTGCTTGAAAATGCGCTCACAGCGGCGAAGCGGTTATTAAAGCCCAAGAAAGTCGCGAAGGCATCGGAGCCGGCCACGGAGGTGGATGCGTCCACGGTGGTTCGGCGGTCTTACACCAAAAAGAAAACAGGGGATGTGGAATCCGGTGTGCCCCCTATATTGCTTGAGGGAGATTCCCCGGTTGCGCCTCCGGCAGGCGGTCCTGGCGAGAAGTTCTCACTGGGCGCCACGCCAGCCACGCAGCAGTTTTCCGGGGGAGAATTGCCGGAGAGTTATGGCACCAAAAAATTGTTTTTGACTGCGAGGGATCCCCACTGGTTGTACGCGCATTGGGACCTGACACGCCCCCAGCAACTGGAATTGAACAGCGCCTCCACTGACGGACACCTTGTGTTGCGGATTTTTGCCGGCAAGATTGAGGGGCATCCCGCCTATGAAATCCATGTCCACCCGGAATCCCGGCATTGGTTTGCCCATGTGGAAAGGGCCGGGATTTCGTATGCGGCAGAGCTGGGTTATTACTCTGCGCTGGGCAAATGGACGAGAGTGGCGGTTTCGAGCGGCACGGTGACGCCGCCGGATGCGGTGGCGCTGGAGGATGAGGCGGATTACGCCACAATACCCTTTGAATTTCCTTTTGCCCGGCTGATGCAAATCATTGAGGACGCAGTGCAGGAGAATATTTCCCTGGCACAGGCCATAGAGGAGTTGCGGCGAGCGGGTCATCCGGACCTTCCCAAATTCACTGCGGCCACGCTGGCTCTTCCGGGACGCCGACCCGCGCCTGCCTGGACACCGCAGCAGGAACAGGCCTTGGCGGCAGTCATCAACATTGACCAGACCCGCCGCATCTGGATGGGGTCCCTGGAGATCACCGAACTCGTCCGCCGCCGGGTTTCCCAAGATGTCACCTCCCCCACCCACGCGTTTGGGCAATCCAGCCTTTCCATTTCCACTCCCACCAGCCCCTCGGGTCCCGGCCCTGCCACCGCCCGCAATTTCTGGTTCAACGTCAATGCTGAGCTCATCATTTATGGAGCCACTGAGCCGGGAGCGAAAGTGACATTGGGCGGTCACGAGATCAAATTGCGATCAGACGGCTCCTTCAGCTATAGGTTCTCATTGCCGGATGGGCAATATCAACTGCCTGCCGTGGCGGTATCGCCCCAGGGCGATGATGCCCGCGCAGCGGATTTGACCTTTAGCCGTGACACACGGTACTTGGGCGACGTGGGGACGCATCCGCAGGACCCTACGCTGCACCCGCCGTGCCCGGAAAATCTCTAAGCAGTCATGGATGCGCAAGAACGAGGGGCCTTGATGCTGGTTCGATTTGTGGCGGTGGCCTTGATCGGGATGTCCGCAGTGGAGACTGGCTTGTATGCGGTTCTTTGCCGGCAACATCAGACCGCCGTGGAGATCATGCCCTGCGTGATTCGGTCCCTGCCTTTGGTTGCCGGGGTGCTGATACTCGTGAAATCCCGCTCTCTGGCCGTCTGGATTTCTGATTTGATGGACTTGTGAGAGAACGCGCGACGGCTTTTCCTCATGGAAAGGCGCCTTGTCGTTCCGCCCTTGTTATTTCCGGTTGATGTTATTTCGATTGACGCGCCCTCTGGCTTCATTTCCACTAGGGATGACCGACATGATTTTTCGACAATCCTCCAAAACCCGGGATGAGAACTGAATGCAAGGCTATCTCTCCATAATCCTGCATGCGCACCTGCCGTTTGTGCGGCACCCGGAACACCCCCGGTTTTTGGAGGAAAGCTGGCTGTTTGAGGCCATCACGGAGACCTACCTGCCCTTGCTTCACGTTTTGGAAGGCTGGCAAAGGGACCAAGTGGATGCGCACATCACGCTATCCCTTTCCCCGACTCTCTGCGCCATGCTCGGGGACGAATTGCTGCGGGGGCGTTATGAGCGCCATTTGAACGGGTTGGTGGACCTTGCAGAAAAAGAAATCCACCGGACGCATTGGGACAGGTCGTATCGCGAACTAGCCTGGATGTATCATCACAAGTTTTGCCTCGCCCGGGATAGCTGGCGGCGGCACTGCGGAGACCTGATCGCTCCCTTCCGCCAAATGCAGGAACAAGGCCGGTTGGAAATCATCACCACCGCCGCCACACACGGGCTTTTGCCGCTGATGTCGGGCCATGCGCCATCCCTCCGGGGCCAAATTCTGACAGCCCGCGACCATTATTCCGCCTGTTTCGGTCGTGAGCCGCGCGGGATCTGGCTGCCCGAATGCGCTTATGTGGAGCAGGTGGAACCCATCCTGCAAGAAGCCAATATCCGGTGGTTTGTGCTGGACACCCATGGCTTGTTGCACGCGCGCCCCCGGGCAAGGTTTGGAACTTTTGCGCCCATTTTCACCCCCCACGGATTGGCGGCATTTGGCCGCGATTTTGATTCGTCGCGCCAGGTCTGGAGCAAACACGAGGGTTACCCGGGGGATCCGCGATACCGCGATTTTTATCGAGATATTGGGTTTGACCTGGATTTTGATTACGTCCGGGAACATCTGCCCTCGCCGGACAACCGTGGTTTCACGGGAATGAAGTACTACCGGATCACGGGTGGGACTGGCCGAAAGGAAATCTACCAACGCGACGACGCCTTGCAGGCGGCGAGCGAGCACGCCTCTCATTTTTTAGGGGAGCGGATGGGTCAACTTCGAAAGTTGGAGGGGATTTTGGACCGGCCCCCCATCATCGTGGCACCCTATGATGCCGAATTATTTGGTCATTGGTGGTATGAGGGGCCGGAATTTCTGGATTTTCTGGCGCGCAAAGCCGTTCATGAGCAACCGGGGCTCAAGTTGGCGACCCCCGGGGAATACCTGCACCGGCACCCGACCAACCAGGTGGCAACTCCTGGAGCCTCTAGCTGGGGCGAAGAGGGGTATTGGCGGGTTTGGTTGAATGAGACCAACGAATGGATTTACCCGCACCTGCAAATTGCCCAGGACCGGATGAGCCAATTGGCAAAAAAGCATGGCGGGCGGAAAAACGTGTCGGACCTTCAAAACCGCGCCTTGAAACAGGCAGCCCGGGAACTTCTTCTTGCCCAGGCCAGTGACTGGCCTTTTATCCTGCGTGCTGGCACATGCCCGGAGTATGCGCGACGCCGGGTAAAAGACCACCTGTTGAGATTCATTGCCTTGCACGAACAACTATCCCTGACCCAACTGGATGAGGCCTGGCTCTCCGGGATTGAATCACGCGACAACCTGTTTCCCGACGTGGATTGGCGCTATTGGCAATGATTCCGGGCCAGGCCGCGTTATAATTTGCTGTTGCCAAGAATGGGAGGGCGGCTAACCTGTTTTGCGGCTCACAAAATTATATGCGTTTCTTCCAAATCCTGATCTTTTTGGCATCCATGGCCGGACTGTCTGCCTTTGCGCAGGTGACCGTGGATTTGAAGCTGGATCAAACCGAGTATCTGCCCGGGGAATCCATTCCCCTCGAGGTCCGCATCACCAATCTCAGTGGTCAACAATTGCATTTTGGCGACGTGGCTGGATGGCTGACCTTTGAAGTGGAAAGCTCGGATGGGTTTGATGTGGTGAAGGATTCCGAAGTGGAGACCCCCGGCGCGTTTGATTTGCTTTCATCCCAATCCGGCACCTTGCGTGTGGACATTGCCCCTCATTTTGAACTCGCCCGGATTGGACATTTCAAGGTCACCGCCTTTTTGCATATCAAGAGCTGGAATTCCAACATCACCAGCTCCAAGGCGGAATTTGACATTGTCAGCGGGGTAAAGGTCTGGTCCCAGCCTTTTGGGATGCCAGCTGTTTCGGGACCTCCTGAGATGCGTGAGTACAGCCTGTATAAAGCCAATTACCTCCGCCAACAATTGCGGCTTTACCTGCAATTGAGCGACACGAGTGAAGTGCGCCTCTACAAGGTGTTCGCCCTGGGCCCCATGGTTTCCTTCGGTTACCCGGAGGAGCAGGTGGACCAGCACAGCCAGCTCCACGTTTTGTGGCAGACCGGTGCGCAAACCTTTAGCTATTGCGTTGTCTCACCCCTTGGCGAGGTGGTGGAACGCAACGAATATAAAATCACCGACGACCGGCCCAAATTGCAAATCACCGATCTGGGCGATGTGGTGGTGAAAGGCGGGCTCAAGCAGGTGCCCGATTCGGATATCCCGCTGGTTTTGCCCCCCAGCGCCGTGCCTGCCAACCTTCCTCCAACGCCTCCCGCAAGCAAATGAGACGGGTTTAATTCTGGAGATTATCCACGGAACTGCAGTACTGCTCCACATCCTGCTGAACCATCCGCGCGCGCGTGACGGCATTGTCCTGGGTTTCACCAAAAAAGGATTTCAGGGTGATGCGCACGGCCGCAATGTTGTCGCCATTCCGGTCTGTCAAGGGCATGGTGACGATGACCGTGCCATGGTCAAAGCCCAGCGAAACGGTTCCATTTTCAATGGCCAATTTCTCGGCATCGCTTCCGTTCTTGCCAAGATCAGAAGGATTTTTACTGGCAATGACCTTGGGCGCATTGGCGCCGCTCTGGGTGTAGATTTTGATATCCACCAACTTGGGACGGCCCGCGATGATATCGTTTACGATCTGCTGGGCGGCAGGCACCAAGGGGGTGTAGGTGACGGTGGAATTGCCGAAATAGGTGACGGAATCGGATTTGGTCCAAAATCCAATCATTCCCTCTGGGTTGGTGGCGCCGCTATCGGTGATGGTGGGAAGCGCCTTTTGTCCATCCACATAGCAACTGATATAAGTGCCGGTGCAATCCAGTTTGATTTGGTGCCAGGTGTTGGCATCCACAGCCAATGGCAGTTTTACCGGCGAAACCAAGTCTCCGTTCACTATTTTGTAAAAAGCGATATTTTTACCCAGGACACTGACGCGCAGGACGTAGAAATTGGAAGAATTCTGGTACCTAAAGACCAGGCCAGCCATTTGTTCCACTGCGCCAGTGACCACCTCAAAACGTGTTTCGAAAGTGAAGTCCTTGAAGGATTGATTGGTATAAACGAGGATGGGATAGCGTTCGTCCGTGGGATCCTGGCTGGTTTGGGCCAGGACCCAGCCTGGATTCAGCAGCAATTGATGGGTGCCATAGGCTTGAAACTGGCTGGGGACCTGGGCTGAGACGATCTGCCAGACGGGCGGCACGCCACCACCATGCAAAACCGGCAGAAAATGCGGGGGAACGGATCCTTCCGCATCCTCGCCGAAATTAAAACTCAAAGTGGCAGCCAAGGAGGGCAGAGCGCACCACAAAGCCAGAACGACGAAAATGGAAACCTTTGACAGCATGCGGGGGAAGGGTACCAGAACCGTTTACCCCAGCCAAAAGCATTTTGAGAACCACCCTTGGGCGATTGTTTGCCATGGGTGGGAAGGGGTTTTCAGACCTTGAGGGAGGCCTTATTGGGCCTTATTGAATACGGGCCAGAATCTGGTCGGTGATTGTTTTTACAGCGGCTTCAGCCTCGGGATCCGGGGTGGGGCCGGACTCGGCTTTGGCGGGAACCTGGCAAGTCACGCCGGGACGCCATTCATCATTGTCGCACAATTCACATTCCTTGAGCCCGTGGCGCGGGTCCGGTATGCCGAGGCTTTGTTTGATTTTGAGGAGGTCCTTGAGCTGGCCAGGTGTCATGGTGTTGGCCGGCTTGCCCACCTGGGCAGTCACCAGGATGGTTCTGCAATAGGCCTCCAGAATTTCCATTTTGAAATAGGCATCCTCCACGTTGTTGTGGCTCCAGGAGACGACCCCGTGATTGGCCATGAGAATGGTGTTGTGCTTATCCACCAACTCGGCCACAAGCTGGCCCATTTCGGGCGTGCCGGGCGTGCGGTATGGCGCAATGGCGACTGAGGCAAAAACCTCGAATTCGGGAATCATGCAGGTGGGAGGCAAAACTCCAGCCACGGCAAAACCCGTGGAATAAGGGGGATGACAGTGGCAGGTAGCCAGAGCCTTGGGCTGCCGCTTCATGATCTGCAAATGCATGAGAATCTCGCTGGTCCGCTTCTTGGTGCCGGCCAATTGGTTCCCATCAAAATCCACCAGGCACATGTCCTCCGGCTTCATGAAGCCCTTGCTCACCAAGGTGGGTGTGCAAAGGGCAATATCCTCCCCGACACGGATGGCAATATTGCCGCCGTTGCCGTCCACGTATTCCCGCTGCCAGAGGCGGCGGCCGATATCGCAAAGCTGCTCCTTGAGTGCCTGGGCATGGGCCGAATTGAAAAAGGCCTCCAGCTCGGCCTTGGGGGATTTGGAGTTCAGCGGTTTGGCAGGCGCCGCCGGAGCTTTGGCAGGCGACCCACCAGCTCCAGCCCGCATTCCACCGCCCTGCAGTTCATGCAAAAAATCACGCGCTGACGGGGTAAGAATGACGTCACCGGGCAATTGCTTCCAATCCCTGCCTTCGCGCACCATTTCCTGCAAATCGCGGACACTGATCACTTGGCTCATAATTTATTTCTTGAATGGTCTGTAAAAAATTTCGTCCACCAGCGCGGCGCTGATGGCATCCACCGGCGTGGGTTCTTCAAAAGGCTGGGCGGCTTCGCGACCCTCCTCAAAGCCAATCACCTGCCTTACGTTGGCACCCAGGCTGTCATAGACCACCAGACTGGGGTCCTGCCCCATGACATCGGCGGCATTCAATCCGGCAGCAAATTGCCGGCGGCTGAATGGGCTTACCAGCAGGAACCGGCCCCCGCGCAGCGTTTCCACGCTGCGGCTCAAGGTGACACGCCCCAACACAGTTCCCAGTTTCATGCGCCAAATTTAATCAAATACGTTTACCCGGCTCCGATTCATCCACAATTCCCACCACCAGCCAGCGGACGGGACTTTTATCGTCACCCACCGCCTTGCGGGCGGCCAGGCCATCGGACGATAAAATCACTTCCTGATGCATTCCGGCGCCATGGCAATCAATGGCAATGAGCGGGTTGCCTTCCGGCTCTCCGCCTGCACCAACCGGCTGGCAAATCACCAGTCTCCAGCCCTCCAGACTGGGGTGTTTGCGGGTGGCAACCATGTTGCCCTCGACTCGTGCCAGCAACATAAAATCATGCCTGAAACATGCGCCCGCCCCGGATTCCCAGCAGGGCAGGTTTTCCAGCATGCAAGGCATGCGCGCAGTTGTCCAAGCCGGGCCATTCCATAAGTCATTAATAGATGCGCAAATTATCCACCATCACGCACCGGCGCACCCGGGTGAAGGTGCGGGGATTGGTAATGCCTTCCCCTGTGGGGGTGGCGATGGAGTAACTGAGGTAGCCTTCACCTCCCAGTCCCAGTCCGGCCATGCAAGGCCCGTTTTTCACAAAAATGGTGGTGTCCAGGGCGCGGGCCATGGCCGTCATGTTTTCCACGTCATGAGAGTGGATGATGCTGGTGTGCTTGTATCCGTGCTCTGCTTCGAGCGAGCGTGATATTCCCTCCTCCACGCTTTTGACCCGCACGATGGGCAGGAAAGGCATCATTTGTTCCTCCACCACAAACGGGTGTTGGGCATCCGTTTCTGCAAACAACAACTGGGTTTGAGGAGGCAGGCTGACGCCGGCGGCATCGGCCAGCACCTTGGGGTCCTTGCCGATGAAATCGCGATTGACGCTGGCATGGGCGCAGCCTCCCCCCTGCCCTTCCTTGAAGGAAAAAGCGGCCTTGGTCAACTGCGCGAGTTGCTGGCTGTTCAATTTGACGGCACCGAAACCGGCCATTTTTTCCATCAGCTTGTCGGCGGTGTTTTCGAGGACAAACACCTCTTTCTCGCCGATGCAGAGGAGATTGTTGTCGAAGGCGGCACCTTCCACTATGGCCCGTGCCGCGCGGGTGGTGCAGCAGGTGTCATCCACGAAAACCGGGGGATTGCCAGGTCCAGCGCAAATGGCACGCTTTCCGGTCTGCATGGCGGCTTTTACCACGGCGGGACCGCCGGTGACCAGCAAGAGCCTGACCTGTTCGCTCCTGCACAACGCATTGAACGAATCAAGCGTGGGTTTTTCAATGGTGCAGGCAATGTTCTCGATGCCTGTTTCCCGATAAATGGCTTCGTTATAGGCGCGCACGGCCATGGCGGCGCATCGGGAGGCTCCCGGGTGTGGATTGAAAACCACGGCGTTGCCGGCAGCCACGATGTTCACAATGTTGCCGCTCAGCGTGGGGATGGAATGAGTGCTGGGAGTGACTGCCCCCACCACGCCAAAGGGCGTGTACTCCTCCAAAGTGATTCCATGGTCCCCGCTCCTTCCGTCTGGACGAAGCCAGTCAACCCCTGGAACGAGCTTGATGATTTGCAACTTGGCCACCTTGTGATCCAGCCGTCCGATCTTGGTTTCCTCAAATTCAATCTTACCCCACGGCTCCGCGTTGCGCTCTGCCATGGTCTTGACGATTTCCTCGATTTTACGGCGCGCCGCCATGCCTTTTTTCTGGAGCTGGAGATAGGCTTCCTGGGCGGCAACGCAGGCCTCGGCTGCGTCCTGGAAAACTCCGAACCTGCCCCGCAACGGAACAGTCTCCCCCGACACAGTCCGGCTCTGGCATGAGCAAGCGGGCTTATCCGCACTGACGGAAGGCGCTTGGGATGGCTTGGGCGCGGCCACGGTGCCGGCTCCATCCAGTTTGCCCAGAACATCGGCCACGACTTCGCGAATCAGACTTTCATTCAACACGCTCATAAATTGGACTTTTCAGGCAATGACATTGGCGGCGAGGCACTCAGGCGCGGGAAGTGAAAATGGTTTTGCCCAGCACATCCACGCCGTCCACGATTCCTATGACCACGGCATCCACCGGGGCTTCCTTCATGCCAGGCGCCAGCCGCGCGCTGCTGCCCTGGCAAAACAACACCATTTCCCCCTCGCCGCATCCGAGGCTGTCCACGGCCACAATGGTGTTGGTTCCCGGCCGGAACCGCGTGGGGTCTTTTTCATCCACCAATTGCGGGCGCAAGATCAATAGTTTGCGGCCCGACATGTTCGGGTCTTTTTTGGTGGCCACCACCTGGCCTTCAACGCGGGCGAGAAACATAAGCAATCCAAGCTTGCCGGAAAGACAGGGAGGGCGGGGCGACCCCGAGACACCTCACCGGACCACCGGCTGCGGCCCGGGGATTATTTTTTCTTGGGCAAAACCGCCTCCACGTCTGAATGGGGGCGCGCAATGACATGGACACTGACCAGGTCGCCTTTTATGGCCTTGATGGCTTGCGCTCCGGCGTCCGTGGCGGCTTTTACCGCCGCCACGTCACCCACCACGCAGGCGGTGACCAGGGCGTTGCCCACCTGGGTCATGGGGCCAACGAGCTCCACGTTGGCGGCTTTCAGCATGGCGTCCGTTCCCTCCACGAGGGCAACCAGTCCGCGGGTTTCAATCATTCCAATGGCTTGTGGCATAGATTCAGTTATTTTTGTTTTTAACGATTTGTGTGCAAAATGTTTGGCGCTGCGCTGGAACGGCTCTCATGGGTTTGCGCGTCCGCAGCGCGGTCTTTGCCATGCGGGTGGGCCTCTAAAAACCGCCGGGCTTCCCGGGCCACAACCAATTCCTCATTGGTGGGTATGACAAAAATTTTGACGGCTGATCCTTCCGCGCTGATTTCCGATTCAGTGGCACGGGCGGCGCCATTCCGGGAGGCATCCAATTGGATGCCCAGGTTTGTGAGGTTGGCACAAATGGCCTGGCGGAGCTCGGCCCGGTTTTCTCCGGTGCCTGCGGTGAATACAATGGCATCCGCCCCATTCAGTTCAAGAAAGAATGAACCGATCCAGTGCCGCGTATTGGCCACCATCACATCCAATGCCAGTTGGGCACGCGCATTACCCTTTTGAGCCGCATCACTCACATCACGGATGTCATTGGATACACCGCTCAGGCCCAAAAGACCCGACTGGCTGGACAACTGCTTACGAGCATCATTCAAAGACAAGCCCAGGGCATCCATGACATGCGGCAGGGCCTCCACGTCCAGGTCGCCCACGCGGTTATTCTGCGGCAAACCGGATTGCGGGCTCATGCCCATGCTGGTTCCCATCGAGGCGCCATTTAGAATGCCGGTCACACTGGAACTGCCCCCCAAATGACAGGAAATCACACGCAGGGGAGCCCCGGCCACGGGCTTGCCCGGTCCATCCACATAAAGTCTCCGTGCCCGCTCTGCCACATCCGGCCTGCCCAATAATTCAGCGGAGCGTTCGGCAATGAATTTATGGCTGGCGCCATGAAATCCCCAGCGCCGCACCCCGGCTTGCACCCATGTTTCAGGAACCGCATAGCGCATGGCTGCTTCCGGGGCAAATTGGTGAAAGGCGGTTTCAAACAACCCGATCAGGGGCACGGAGGGCATGCGCCTGGCAAACAGGCGTATGCCGGTGATATAGGGCGGATTGTGGGCCGGCGCCAGACCGTTGTAATCGGCCATGGCCTGCAATACATTTTCATCCAGACGCACGCAGCCGGTCACATTTCGAGCCACGACCGTCTTGAACCCCACGGCTGCCAGCTCGGCCTCGTCCAACAACGCCCCGGAGCTCCGCAATGCAGCCAGGCAATCCTCAATCGCCTTTGGATAATCCGTCACCCGCTCGAATCCTCCCTTGTGGACCAGCCTTTCTACAGCCCCGGCAAAGTCATAGAGCCGCCATTTCAATGACGTTGTCCCGATGTTGGCTACGAGGATTTTCATTTGGACCCGATTTCTTTTTCCAAAAGCCCGCAGACTGAGTCAGACGGGGCCAATGGAAAAGGGGATGGATGGAATATCAATATTTTATTCCAGCCACTTGCCCAACCCGCTCAATCCGTCATGCGGGCGTGGTATCACCTGCACGCTCACCACGGAACCCACCTGGGCCGCGGCGGCGGCACCGGAATCCGTGGCCGCCTTGACAGCCGCGACGTCACCCCGGAAAAAAACCGTCACATAACCGCTGCCCACCTTCTCCCAGCCGGTGATGTGGACATTGGCCGATTTCAACGCTGCATCCGCCGCTTCCACGGCTGCGCAGAACCCCTTGCATTCAATCATTCCTACCGCTTGCTTTGACATAGAATAGAATTATATATGGTTTTTGGTTCAGTGATGGAGCGGCGCTTACTTCTTGACAGGCGCGGCGCCCAGAAAAGCCGCCAGCAATTCCTCGTGTGGCCGGGCGATGATGTGGGAACTGACCAATTCTCCCACCTTGGCCGCCGCCTTGGCGCCGGCATCCACGGCAGCCTTGATGCTGCCCACGTCGCCCTGGGCCAGAACCGTGATCAGCCCGCCGCCAATGGCCACGGTCTTGACCAGGGTCACGTTTGCAGCCTTGACCATGGCGTCACTGGCTTCCACGCTCCCCACATAACCTTTCGTTTCGATCATTCCCAATGCTTCACTCATAATTTTTCAGGTATCGTTGTTGGTTTACCGCAATTTCAAATTCCAGGCCCTCACTTCAGGAGCTCCACAGGCGTGTCCGGCTGAAGGTTGCACGCATTGCCCTCGTCCGTGTCTATATGCACTTCCAGCTTGAAACTCTTGTCCACGCGACAAAGCATTTTTTCCAGGGTCAACCCGCAGTCGCCCCCGATCTTCAATCGCATGGAGTCCCCGTGCCGGACACCATAAAATTCCGCGTCAGCCGGGCTCAAATGGGCATGACGCAGCGCGCGGATCACTCCATCCGGCATCTCAAAAAAACCCGCCGGGCCCATCAACATAGCCCCCGGCGTGCCTTTGATGTCTCCAGAAGCCCGCAGGGGAATATCAAAACCCAATGCAATCGCATCTGTGTAGGAAAGCTCCACCTGGTTCAAAGTCCGGCAGGGCCCCAGTATCCTCAAATTGGAAATCACACGGCTTCTGGGTCCGATCAGCGTCACCGTTTCTTTGGCAGCAAACTGGCCTTCCTGATAAAGCCATTTGTGAACCCCCAGTTGATAGCCCTTGCCAAACAACGCTTCCACGGCCTCCTGGGTCAAATGACAATGACGCGCACTGACATTCACAACCAGGGGATTTGCCCCGCTGGCATGGCGCGGCAACGGCTTGCCCATCCGGGCATAAACCGCCTGCCGGACCAAATGTTCCACCACGGCGCGATGAGGTGCAGGTGCTGCTACAGCCATATGAATGACACAATTTGACATAAATGCGATCAATGTCAACAAATATCTTGCAAAATATTCCAAAATATTTCATATTCTAAGCCAGATGACCTCAGACGAGCGCAAATACCGGATAGAATCCTATCTGCAAAAGGTTGAATTTGCGTCACTTGAGGAATTGGCCACGCATGTGGAGTCTTCCATCTCCACGGTTCGGAGAGATTTGACAAGCTTGGAATCCACCGGGTCAGTGCGTCGAACGCATGGCGGGGCCCGGATATTGGCGCCGCGAACCGATGAATTTGCTTTTTCGGCCCGGGACACCCATCAGTTGGCCGAGAAGGAATCCATAGGTCGCGCATGCGCGGAACTAATTGGAAATCAACACAGTGTTATTTTAGATGCTGGCACCACCGTTTATCATGTGGCACGCCATTTGGGCGACAAAGCGCCCCAGATTTTGACCAATTCATTGCCGGTGGCCAATTTTTTTGGCTCTGCCAATCAAGTGGAGGTGATCGTGGCAGGGGGAGTGATTTACCCGAGGCTGGGTGTATTGGTGGGACCAGCCACAGTGGAAGCTTTTTCGAGAATGCGGGCGGATGTGGCCATCATGAGCGCTGGGGGGATAACCTTGGAAGGAATCACCAACTCGCACGCGCTGTTAATAGACATCCAGCGTGCCATGCTCAAGGCGGCCCAGCGAATCATCTTCTGCCTGGACCACACCAAATTTGGGCGTCTCTCCGTGTCTCCCCTCTGCGGATTGGACATGGTGGACACGATTGTGAGCGACCATCAAGCGCCCGAGGAATGGGTGCAACGCCTGCGCGAGGCAGGAGTGGAAGTGGTGCTGGCACCATCTGAATAAAGAATTCTGCGGTGCGCTCAGCCGGGTTTGTTTACAAGCCATATGCATTTGTGGTTGATGACCATAAAATAGTTCCGGTTAGAACCCGACCCCCAATTGCTTTTGGATCGCGACGATCCAGTCAAAATCCGGCGACCCCAGGAGGGGTATTTCCTATGCTTCTTGGCATATTGTGCCCAGCATTTTTAAAGAACAGGTTTTTATATTGGGCAACCCGCTCGATCCCATTCAAATTTCCGGCTCCATCAATTATCAGCAGCTCCCAGATGGCGAGCCTGGCGGCGGGGCAGGCGGCTGCGGGGCGGGATCGCGGCCGGGAAATTTTTAAGGTCCAAATACGGACGGAGTGATTCCGGTGGGTCGCGGCGCCCGGCTTTTTGCCAGTCTTTCCAGATGGCGGCTGCCACCTGGGTGTGGCCCAAGCCCGATTCCACGGCTAGAAAATGATGAAGCGCCTCGGCGAGCCGGCCCAGGGCTATGGTGTCGGTGCGGCCCAGGCGGTTGTAGAGCCAATCGCTCAATTCGAGGAATCGTTGGAATGGGGAAGCGGGGCTGGCGCCAGGAGACCCGGGCGGTGGGGTTGTCCAGAGCAGCGGCAGGGACTGCACAAAATTGCCGCTGTTGCCCAGCAAATCCCAAAACCGGGCAAACCGGCGCAGCCGCTGCAGGGTGGCAAAATCGAGCAGTTTGTTTTGAAGAATTTCGTAGGGCGGCTGCGGGGAATAAATCATCTGCCATTCCGCATCATGACGTGTAATGGGTGTGCCGCGCAGGCGTTTGAGAATGCCCACCTGGATTTCCTGCGGGCCAAGCGCCACAAGGCGGTCAAATCCCGCACCAAAGCTTTCCAGGGATTCGCCGGGCAGACCGACAATAAGGTCTGCATGAATGTGGACGCCGGTTTCCTGCCTCAGGAAACGAAAATGATCAGTGAGGCGTTCCTCATTTTGGCGGCGGCTGATGAGTCTGCCCACTTCAGGGTTGAAGGTTTGGATTCCGACCTCAAACTGCAGGGCGCCCGGCGGAAACCTGGCGATGACGGCGCGCAACTCCATGGGCAGCCGGTCGGGGATCATTTCGAAGTGGAAAAAGAATCCCGGCTGGTATCGTTCCAGGAAGAATTCCAGGATGGCGCGGCTCGTGGCAATATTGAGGTTGAAGGTGCGGTCCACGAACTTGAAACTCGTCAAACCGCGTTTGATCAACTGGTCCATTTCATTCAGAAACGCGGGCAGGGCAAACTGGCGGACGGGGATATCCAGTGAAGAGAGGCAAAACTCGCAGGTGAAGGGGCATCCCCTGGAGACTTCCACATAAACGATGCGATGGGCCAGGTCCGCAGAGGTATAGAGGGAATAAGGCAGAGTCAGGGCGCTGACATCCGGGATGGGGGCATGGATGATTTTGGGAAGAGGCGTCGCCGGCGTTTTGGTTTGGTCGAGAAGGCTGAGGCAAACCTCGGCGAATTTGATGTCGGCCTCGCCGGTGATCACGTGGTCGGCAAGGGCAACAATGGCCTGGGATTCGGTTTCAAAGCTGACCTCGGGTCCGCCCAGGATGACGATGAGGTCCGGGCGGATTTTTTTGAGGATGGCGAGGACCTCGGTGGTTTGGGAGACATTCCAGATATAGACACCCAGGCCCAGAATGCGAGGTGAGCTGGCGAGGATGGCCCCGGCGATATCCAGCGGGCGCTGGTTGATATCAAACTCTGAAATTTGGGCGCGAGGCTGGAGCGGGCCGAGGTTGGCATGGAGATAGCGCAGGCCAAAGGCGGCGTGGAGGTACTTGGCATTCAACGTGGCCAGGACGATATCTGCCATGGGAACGAGTCTGGCAGAGAGGCGGAGGAAACCCAACCTGGAAATGTGACCGCCCGGAGCGGCTGGGGCTGGGGGAGAAACAGACTTGACGAAGAGTCGTTCTGGATGAATTGATGGAGTATGCAACCGGACAAATTGACTCAGAAATCGCGGGAGGCCCTGGAGGAAGCGCGGCGGATAGCCGTGGAGCATTCGCACCAGGAAATGGATGGGGATCATTTGGCGCTGGCCTTGGTGGGACAGACAGACAGCCTGATCCCAGACCTGCTGGCACGCGCCGGGGTATCGGTGGGGGGGCTTCGGTCCGGGTTGGAGTCTGAACTGGCACGGCGCCACAAGGTGGAAGGTGCTGGCGAGGTTTACGCCGGGCCTGATTTGCGGAAGGCATTGGCCGCCGCCGAGACCGAGGCGCAAAAACTCAAGGACGAGTACGTGGGCACGGAGCATCTTTTGCTGGGCTTGGTTGAAAAGGGCGGTTCGAGCCTGAAAAAGCTCCTGGCGCAACACGGGCTTAAGCGCGATGAAATCCTGAAGGTTTTGGTGGATTTAAGGGGAAACCAGCGGATCACCGATCCCAATCCCGAGGCCAAGTTCCAGGCGCTGGATAAATATGGCCGGGACCTGACGTTGCTGGCGCGGCAGGGGAAGATAGACCCGGTGATAGGACGGGACGAGGAAATCCGGCGAGTGATGCAGGTGTTGACACGCCGGACCAAGAACAACCCGGTATTGATTGGCGAGCCTGGCGTGGGCAAGACCGCCATCGCAGAGGGTTTGGCGCGAAGGATCGTGGCTGGGGACGTGCCGGAAAGCCTCAAGAACAAGCAATTGGTGGCAATGGACCTTGGGGCGATGATAGCGGGGGCCAAATACCGTGGGGAATTTGAGGACAGGCTGAAGGCGTTTCTCAAGGAGATCACCGCCAGCGAGGGACGGATTTTATTGTTCATAGACGAACTGCACACCCTGGTGGGAGCCGGCGCCGCGGAGGGGGCAACCGATGCGGCGAACATCATGAAGCCGCAACTGGCAAGGGGAGAACTACGCTGCGTGGGAGCCACCACCCTGGATGAATACCGCAAGCACATTGAGAAGGACCCCGCCTTGGAGCGGCGTTTCCAGCCAGTGCTGGTGGCGGAACCGGGGGTGGAGGCCACGATAGGGATCCTTCGTGGATTGAAGGAACGCTATGAGGTGCATCATGGCGTGCGCATCCAGGATGCAGCCCTGGTGGCGGCGGCCACGCTGTCCAACCGTTACATCACGGACAGGTTTTTGCCGGACAAAGCCATTGACCTGGTGGATGAGGCGGCATCCAGGCTTAAAATGGAGCTGGATTCCAAACCCACGGAACTGGACCAACTGGAACGAGCCATCCTGCAATATGAGATTGAGCGCACCTCGCTGGCCAGGGAGAGCGATGCGGCCAGCCGGGAGCGGCTCAAGCGCATTGACCGTGAACTGGCAGACCTGAAGGAGAAATCGCTGGGCCTGACCGCCCAATGGCAGAATGAAAAGGCAGCCATCAATGCAGTGAGCCTGATTCAAGCCCAACTGGAACAGGCGCGCCAAGGTTTGGAGCAGGCACGGCGCAAAGGAGACCTGAACCTGGCGGCACGCATTCAATACGGGCAAATACCTGAACTGGAAAAGAAACTGGCCGGCATGGAACAAGCCAGCACCCCATCCAGCCGCGCATCATTGCTGCGCCAGGAGGTGACCGATGAAGACGTGGCCCGGGTGGTGTCGTCCTGGACACACATTCCTGTTTCGAGAATGTTGGAGGGGGAACGCGAAAAACTGGTTCACATGGAACAGCGCCTGAAACAGCGGGTGCTGGGGCAAAGCGAGGCCTTGAAGGCAGTTTCCAATGCGGTGCGACGGGCACGCAGCGGCCTGCAAGACCCAAACCGGCCCATTGGTTCCTTCTTTTTCCTGGGACCGACCGGAGTGGGCAAGACCGAGACAGCACGGGCCCTGGCGGAATTTTTGTTTGATGACGAAAACGCCATGGTGCGGATAGACATGAGCGAGTATCTGGAGAAATTTTCCGTGCAACGGCTCATTGGCGCGCCGCCGGGATTTGTGGGGTACGAAGAAGGCGGCCAATTGAGCGAGGCGGTGAGGCGCAGGCCCTACTCGGTGGTGTTGTTTGACGAGGTGGAAAAGGCGCACCCGGACGTGTTCAACGTGCTTTTGCAGGTTCTGGACGATGGCCGGCTTACGGATGGCCAGGGGCGAACAGTGGATTTCAAAAACACACTCTTGATCATGACCAGCAACATAGGCTCGCCCATCATCCAGGAATTCTTCATGGATGGCCGCAACGATGCGGCTTCCCGCCAAGCCATGGAGGACCGGGTGATGACGGAGTTGAAACGGCATTTCCGCCCGGAATTCCTGAATCGTGTGGACGATGTGGTGGTGTTTCGCAGCCTGGATGAGGAGGAATTGGCCGGGATTGTGGAAATCCAGATAGGCCGGCTGGAAAAACGTCTGGCCGACATGCAACTGACCCTTGCGGTGGATGCAGCAGCCAAAAAGGTGTTGGCACACGAGGGCTTTGACCCACAGTTTGGAGCACGGCCCCTGAAACGGGCGGTGCAAGACCTCCTGCTTAACCCGCTTTCCATGAAATTGCTGGAGGGAGAATTCAAGCCAGGCGACCGTGTAAAAGTCAGCGCCAAAAATGACGTGTTGATTTTTTCCAAGTGAATCCGTCCGGACATTTCACAAGGGACCCGCAGAAAGAGAGCCCGAATGCGAGGCTTGTTTCTCACTCTGCACAATTATTACTGATCACTTTCAAGCAAGCGAGATGAGATTCAAGCCACTCCATTTCGGCCGCATAAATTTCTCATATTTATTTAATTTTAAACAGTTTAAACTGGTTTTTATCCCTGCATTGCTTGAATCCCCCTGCAGGCCGGCCTGTTAATGATGGGGCTAGGTCCCGCCCGCCCGTTTTTCGACCTGTATTTGTTCCTTTACGAAAAGCCCCTTTAGCTATATGGTGAAAGGGTAAAGAATTTGTTATGAACGCGATGCTTGCCATTTTGGGTTTGAGCGGCACGGAACTGATCATTGTTCTGGTGGCGGTGCTTGTGCTATTTGGGGCCAAGCGCATTCCTGAGTTTGCCAAAGGCTTGGGGAAGGGCATTAATGAATTTAAGAAGGCGTCCCGAGAGGTAACCGATTCGCTTGAGGCTGAGGCGACTCCTCCCCCGTCCAAAATTCCGCCTCCCAATACGGCGCCTCAATCGGCCTCAGTCCCCAAGCCGACGGAAACCAAGGTGGGTTGACCCTCCACTTGGAGTTTTCCACTGCTCCCAATGCCCGATTCTCCTCAGGAACCGGCCCCAGATGAATGGGAGGAGGGAGGAGGTCCTGTCAAAAGTTTTCTGGAACATTTGGAGGATTTCCGGTGGTTGATCATTAAATGTGGCGCGGCCTTCATGGTTTGCCTGGTGGTTTGTCTTTATGCCGTGCCGGAAATTGTGGCTGTTTTGAAATGGCCTCTGAGCCGGGCTGCCCTAGTCCGGGTGAACGGTGAACACAAGGCGGAAATTTTCCTGGGGTCCCAATCCTTGGGCACCTTGGAGCTAGACACCAACCGTATGGGAAACCTGGACCTGGGTACCAATTGGTTTTCCGTGGTAAGATTGGAGCCTGTGGCGTTGGGTTCCAATATCGTGCTAACCCTCCAGGTGGATCCCCAGCCAAAGCAGAATGCCCTGCTTCAGGGATCCACCGACCTGGTTTACCTGGATCCATCGGCCCCATTTTTCAGTTCCATGCAACTGGCCTTTTATGGAGGAATCCTGCTGGCTTCGCCGGTGATTTGCATCTTTCTGGCGGGATTTATCCTCCCCGCACTGAAGGTGAAGGAGCGAAAATATGTTTGGCGCGCGGCCCTGGTGGGGTCGGGGCTATTCCTGGCGGGGGTTGCATTTTGTTACTTTTTTGTGCTGCCGCGGGCCTTGAAATTTGCCCAGTGGTGGGCTCTGTGGATGGGGGTGCAGGTTCCTGAATGGCGGGCGGAGACCTATTTCAGTTTTGTGACCAAGTTCATGCTGGGCATGGGGCTTGGATTTGAATTGCCGGTAGCCCTGCTGGCCCTGGTCAAGATCGGCGTCCTTGACTACGCCAAACTCTCCAGCCTGCGCCGATACATGATAGTCATCAACCTCATCCTGGGTGCCCTGCTCACCACCCCCGAACCTTTTACCCAGGTCGTGATGGCGGTGGTTTTGCAGGTCTTGTTTGAAACCAGCGTTTGGATAGCATGGTACTGGGAATGGAAGGAACGAAAACGAGCTTTACAAGCCGGAGAATCGGCGTAGGATCGTTGTACCAACTTAAATCATTGTATGCGCAAAGTCATTTTTCCGCTGACCGCCGTTTTGGCGGCACTTTTTGCGGCTGGTTGTGCCAGCCAGGAACAAAAGCTTGGACGCGGCATGGATAACACCTATGAGATCGTGCGCATGGGTGAGCTTCGCCGCAGCGTGGAGCAAACGGCCGTTTTTGATTCACCCGGCGAGGGATACACCACTGGCTTTGTGCGCGGCCTGGACCGATCCCTGGCACGCACCGGCATTGGATTGTATGAGATGGTCACCTTCCCGTTCCCGCCCTACACCCCGGTGGCAACCAAGTATCTGTCCGTGGACCCGGTTTTCCCGGAAAGCTACAAGCCACAGTTGATTGCTGATCCGCTTTTCAAAACCGACACTTACAGCGGGTTCAGCGGCGGCGATGTGGCCCCCTTCGTGCCAGGTAGCCGATTTAGTATTTTTGACAACTAACCCTTGATGTCCTTTTCCAAAAGCGCGCCAACGCCCACGTTGGCGCGTTTTTATTCCATTCGATGACCCTTTGCCTACCTTCACCCTGCAAGGTCAACCTGCTGTTAAACATCCTGGGCAAACGGCCTGATGGATTTCACGAGCTTGAGACCCTCATGCACCCGGTCCAGTGGTGCGACGAACTGTCGTTCATTCGTAAAGGCAGGGAATTGAGCCTCACGTGCAGCAATCCAAACCTGCCTCTGGATTCCGGCAACCTGGTGCACCGGGCCGCCACGAAATTTTTTGAAGCCGCTCAAATACACGAGGGGGTGGGGATCCATCTGGAAAAACGCATACCCTTGGCAGCCGGATTGGGAGGTGGCAGCGGCAATGCCGCCATCACGCTGCGCGGCTTGAACGAACTTTTTGGACTTCCCCTAAGCCCCGGCCAGATTGGGGACTTGGCGGCCTCGCTCGGTTCCGACATAAATTTTTTCCTGCAAGACAAGCCAGCTCTGGCCACCGGGCGTGGTGAAGCCATAAAATCGCTGGCTCCTTTTCCATCCCTTGCGGGCCGGGCATTTTTTCTTTTTCACCCTGGCTTTGGCATTTCCACACCCTGGGCCTACCAAAACCTGGCGCGGTTTCCCTCGGCGCTGAAAGGCCAACCGGGGCGGGCAGCAGCCCTGGCCGCCCTCCTGAGCGCCAGACCCCTCCCTGAAGCGGCGCCGCATTTTTACAATGCCCTGGAATTTCCAGCGTTTGAAAAATATCCCATCCTGAAACTTTATCAGGAATTCCTTTCCGGCCACGGAGCGGTGGCAGCCCTGATGTCCGGGAGCGGGTCCACCACTTTTGCCATCGCAGAAAACCTGGCTGCGGCAGAAAATCTGGGCGGGCTTTTTAAAAGGAATTTTGGCGACAATGGATGGTCTGCGGCCGTGACCATTCCAAAGAACTGACTCCCTGCCGCAGCCCGTCCTGGGATCCAATTGGAGGGCGGTGAACCGCCCCTTTTCTTACTTCGGGTGAGTCGCCAGCCCGCCCCGGCCTTCCATGAATTTTTGCGTCGAGAGCCACTGCAATAATTCATCGGCCATGGCTTGGTCATCTGCCACGCGCGGGTGGGTTTTGGTCCAATGCCGGAAAACGTAATGATGGATGGCGGGGTCCGACCGTTCCAAATTCTGCACGGCATCCTGCCAGGCCGCGCGCAGGGGCTGGCTGGTGGCTCCGCCGGTCATTCCACCGCGCAACAAGACCAGCTCCGCACGGGGCCATGCGCCGCACACCGCACGTACCAAGGCCTGGTATTTTTCACCAAAGCTTGGGGGAAAAGGGCGCCCCTCGGAACGTGTTTTTGAATCATCATTCTCACCCAGGTTTATGAACACCACATCAGGGGTCCATTCAGCCAGATCTGCGAGGGCCGAACCGGGGTTGGGGTACATCCGGTTCCAGATTTGATCCACCGTTTCCGGCACCCACCCTGTTACCACCCCCATTCCACTCACTGAAATATTTTCAAGCTCGGCGCCAAGGCCCCGTGCCGTGAATGCCGCGTAACTCAAATCCCCATCATGCGTTCTGCGATCCTGCCATTGATCCATTTCGCCGTCCTCATTGCAGGCACCCACAGTGATGGAATCGCCCAGGAATAAAATCCGCATGGTACGCGAAGGGCCGGCCGGCCTGGCTGCTTTGGCATCAGAATCCAGAACCACACCCATAAAACCCACCGTCCCGGCGGCTGCCTCACTTCGCTTAACCAGTTTTAAATGATGCCAACCGACCCCGGAAACGTGAATGGGACTCCATTCTTCACCGGAATTTTCAGCCACTCCCACGACTGCATTGATTCCATCCACATTCACATCAAAAAAATTTTGTCCGCGGGCATTTTTAAACCCGAGCACCAACAGTGACCCGGTGAAATCCAACTGTATTTCGCTGGATTGCCAGATGAGAACGGGGTCCTCAGGTTTGGAATAATCAATGCGGCCCAGGTAGGCAAATCTGGGGTCTTTGGCTTCAATCTGCCGGGACTGGCCAAGGTGCAAACTGCCGGCGGAGGCATCTGGTCCACACCCAACCAGCAGCACCAGAGCCGCGAATGCGATGAATGTCCGCCAAATGAGGAATTGGAGACGGTCAACTGCCTCTGAAAACGAATTGCCAGCAAAGTTGATCATGAGATTCAGTTTTTTGGCCCTGGTTAAGGTTTCTCCAGAGTAACCAATACCACGTCACATTTCCTCATTTTAATCCTTTGATCCCATTCTCCGTTATCAGCCACAACCACAGAACGCTCTTCACCGGCTTTTCCGTCACTGGCAGCTTTCAACTGGGCTTCCTGACGCCTCGAAAGTTGCGGTGGCGCACCCATTCCCAGATAGGCTGTGTAGGCATCGTTGGAATGATAGCCAACCCTGTAAACTTTCATCAGATAGTTTCCGGCGGGAACACCAGCCAGTTGCAACTGCGCATATTCCTCCCATTTGGACGGGTGTAAGCGGCTGTAAAAGGTCTGGTTGTTTTCCCTTGGAGAAGGATCCGGAGGAGGTTCGTCCCAAATCAGGACCTGCATCCCTCCCCTGGCATCACGGCAAGCCAGGGTCTGCCGGTCTTCGCATGTGAGTTGCACATCCCCCAAACTGTGCAGGAAATGATATGCAAAATAAGAAGGTTTTTGAATTCCCTCCTCATTCAGCAACCCAAAACCTCCGTGAAAAGGGGTGAAACGGGGGCCTGCCTCCTCGAAAATATCCGTGAAGGTCCAGTAAGACATGGATTGCACGCATCCATCCGCATTTTTGATTTTATCCAGTATGTATGCGGCGCTCTGGTAAGAGTCGTGGAAGGGATCGCTGGGAGTGTAGGAGGAACTCCATTCAGTAAAATGGAGCGGCAAACCAGGCCTCAAGGAATTTTGGATCACCCTCCGGGTCTCCTCCATTTCACCGTAGATGGAATTGGAACGGGTGGACAACACGGTCCCATGATTGCCGTTTTCGTCCAGAAACCCGGCGTCCACACCATAGGTGTGAGTGGAGATAAAGTCAACGGGCGCCGGGTTGGTGGCACAGAACTGGATGAAATCACCAATCCATCCGCAACCCGCCGTGGCCGGACCCCCGACGCGATACTGTGGGCAGACTGACTTTACCGCATTGGCGGTGACTTCATACAAATGGAAATAATCCTGTTGTGTGCCCTTGAAAAAACCCTCCAAATTGGGCTCATTCCAAACTTCAAAATACCATCCCGCCACCTCGTTTTTGCCGTACCGTTCCGTGAGATGCCTTGTAAAAGCCTGAACCAGCGCGCCCCAACGTGAGAAATCGCGCGGCAAAGTGGTGTTGCCCCGCCACCAGAAAATGGTCTGACTCCCACTCGCCATGGCTCCGGGCATGAAGCCCAGCTCCACAAAAGGTTTCATTCCTATCCCCACGAGAAAGTCGTAAAGTTTGTCCACATACTGCCAGTTGTATTCAGGCCGTCCCTGCCGGTCCTCCTGATACACCCCCATGTCATCGCAAAAAATGCCGTGCATCCGAATGTATTTGAACCCGCAATCCTGATGAACTTGAGCAAGCTGCTGCTGCCAATCCGCCCTGAGACCTTCGTTTGCTCGGCCAGCACCCACGCACATTTCCGCCATGCGATTCAGGGGGCCTTTTACATCCTTATAATTCACATGGATGAGTCTGACGCCCAAATCTTGAGACGAAGCTTCGCCTAAAATCTGCGCCGCCAAGGTGAAGTATGAAGCAGTGATCCAAACCCACCCCCACCTCCTTGGCATCATTGCCCGGTTAAATCGCATGAAATTCGCCCTGATTCTGTCACATTTCCACAAAAGCCGGTTGTCATCAAAATTAGGGACACGCCCGGGCCAGTCTCAGAGCCTGGCTGATAAGACGGAAGGGTGCTGCGACTGGGGATTTTGGCCTTGGGCGAGGCGAAGATGTCGGCGCGTCCCCGTAAAAACGCCCGCGAATTTTTACATACCCATCCCAAAAGGTCAAAAAGGAGACATGGCAGGATTTGGGAATGCCTCCGCAAAAGGCGTAGAACCCTGATGCATGGAGGAAAAGGAGTTTACGGACAATAGGTCTTGGTTGTTTGCGATTTTTTGTTTTGTGCAATCGGTGCACAATCGCCTGACGATCAAGCTTTCCATCCGGTGAAAGCAATAATCTTCCATGGAAACCAATTGACCGGATTCCTCCCGAGCCTGATGACATTCCGGACAGAGGTGCAAACAACCCAGGGAGGAATTCAATGAAGAAACTTCTGTTTCTTCCTCAACCGGCGGTTGCAGGGACAAATGACCTGCCGGGTCCGGATTGACTCCGCAGAGACGCGATATGGTTGATTCAAGGTCACGAAGGTCACGCTTGAACACATAATCATCCACACCCTCATCAAACATGTTGCAAATCATCTGCTGGTCGTTGGAGGAACTGATAAAAACAAAGGGCACACCGGGACAACATTCGTGCGCGATGGAAAGAGACCGGAAGCCATCAAGCTTGGCAAGCCGATCGCTGGAGAGAACCAGGTCTGGGGGATTGGAATCGAGCGCATGACGAAACTCATCCTCATTGGACACACGCTCAAGTGAAAAATCAAAACCCTCCTTTGACAATTCCCGAATGATAAGACGCGCATCGGCAATGTTGTCCTCGACAAGCAATATGCTAAGTCTGGCTTTTATCCCGTCCTTCACACCTTCATCCAATCAAAGGCAGGCTGGCATTTCAAGCCAGCATTCGAAAAACATATGCACATATTAGACACAACTTATTCACAGAACCCCAGCGCATGAGGGATCGCTGCGCCTGATGGTTTGCGTTCAAAAGGCAAGACCGCCAAGCTGGGTGGCAGGAAAAAATGAAAGCAGTCAGGGGTCAACCGCGGCCGGGATTGGGGCGCGTGATTTTGTTCATCCATGCGCCAACCAGACCTGGCGCCAGCGGGGCAAGGACCTTCATTAGTTTGCTTTGGCCTGGGCAGATTTCCAAATTGCCAGATTGAATTCCTGAGATGGCGGATGCCACGAGTTTTTCCACTGCCATCGCTGGTATGGACTGCACCGAAGATTGGAAAGCCCCGTGCAGAAGAGGAGTATCCACGGCTGGCGGAGCGAGTTCAAAGACGGAAATCTTCGTGTCGGCCAATTGTTTGCGAAGGGAAAGGGTAAGGGAATGCAAGGCAGCCTTGGAGGCGCAATACACGGGAAAGGCGGCCAGGGGCAGAAAGGCAAGACAAGATGACACATTCACTATGGCAGCCTCGGGCCTGGTTTTAAGCAGGGATAAAAATCGGGTTGTCATCCATAAAGGCCCGCAAAAATTGGTGGTCATTTCACGAGTCATCAGGGATGGATCGGCTGGTTCTTGAAGATTGAGGCTGTGCATTATCCCTGCATTGTTGATCAAGACATCAAGCGCTGGGAATCGGGATTCCACATGAGCAAACAAACGAGAGATGGAATCCGGGTCGCCAGTGTCGGAGACGAAAGTATGGATTCCGGAAAGGGAATTTCTGGCGGCTTCAAGCCGTTCAGCGCTGCGGCTGGTGATTAGCACAGTGTTTTCTCGCAATAGAAGCTGGCGGGCCATTTCCAGGCCAATACCGCTGGAACCTCCGGTGATGAGAACGATCTTTTTGTGAAGGCGCACAAAGTCAGGCGCCCGGAATGGGCATTGGGGCTGCTTTGCAAAAGCCGCTGGTTATAGAGGGGCCCGGCCTGAATATCATACGCTCTCAGCCTAGAAGGCTTGACTGGTTTGGCAAGCCTGTTTCATTTGCCAGACAAAGACGCCAATATGGAGGATGATTTGCGGCCTCCTTATGACAAGCCAGTCCAGGCTGGATTCATGGATGCAGGTTGTGGATGACGACTTATCCGGGCCAAGTTTCAAGCGGCTTTGAAACGACAGCGTTTATATGACGGTTTTGAAAGCGGCATCTTTTTTCAAAGCGCGGACGAAACCAGCCAGAAGCTGGGGAATGAGCTGCATATCCTTCAGGCTGACCACCTCCACAGGGGAATGCATGTAGCGATTGGGAAGGCTTACCAAGGCGCTGGGAATGCCGCCGCGCGTCCAGAAAATGGCATCAGTATCAGTGCCACCACCCCGTCCAGTGGCCCTGTATTGCAAGGGGATTTTGGCGGCCTTGGCGGCTGACTGCAAACGACGCACCAAATCAGGGTGGTTACATCCGCCATGGGTTAAAACCGGGCCGGAACCAAGCCGGATATCGCCATGCTGTGCCTTGCTCAAACCCGGATAATCCGTTGCGTGGGTGACATCCACAATGACCGCCGCATCCGGTTGAAGCGAGTAGGCAATTTGTCGGATTCCAAACAACCCCACCTCTTCCTGGACATTGGAGACGACATTGACCTCTGCCGCGATGGGTTTGCGCGTCTCGGCAAGCAGGCGCAGTGTTTCCGCCACGGCGAAAGTGCCGGTGCGGTTGTCCAATGCACGAGCCACTGCCAGATCATTATGTAAAAGATCGAAATCGGCGGCTACGGTCACCAGATCGCCCACCTGCACCCATTTGAGGGCTTCACGACGTGTCTTCGCGCCGATGTCAATAAACAGTTCATGAATCCGTGGCGGCTTGCCATTCGCGCTTTCATCGCGAGCGAGATGAGGGGGAACATTGCCGATCACACCCGGCACATTTTCGATACCCTTTACGGAGGAATGAATACGAACCCGTTGGGCCCTCATGATGGCCGGGTCCACGCCTCCACGGGCCAGAACATGGAGATAACCGTCATCGGTGATGAAATGAATGGCCAGGGCAATTTCGTCCGCATGTGCTGCAAGCATGATGCGCGGTGAGCCGCCCCGGTTGAAGACAGCCACGCAATTGCCATAGGTATCGGTGGATATATGCTCCGCCCATGTGCGAACGTAATCCAGCCAGACCCGCTGGCCCCTCGCCTCCTGCCCCGTGGGACTGGGGGTGTTTACCAAATTACGAAGAAATTCCAATGAAGCTTCACGCATGCGGCCAAAGCTACCGGCGAATGCGCATCGTGTCCAGACATGCATGCCGGGTCACGATTAGATGGAGGAATCAATGGCTGGCAGCATCGGCTGTCACACCATTGGTCTGGGTGACCAGCAACTGGCGGCGGCTTTTAAGCCATTCGTCCACGCTGTAGGATGGCATCAGGTAAACCCAATGCTGGTAAAGTTTCAAACCATCCAGCTTTTCAGCGGCGTTGGTTCCTGTGGCGGAAATTTCAAAAGAGACGGGCACATTGTCATCCTTGACCGCGCCGGCATGAATCACGTAAAGCAAACCATCAAAAGTTTTCACCGTCAGGACCGCGTTGGTGAGCGAGTCAGGACCCTGCGCATTCAACGGCGCCACATCATTAAAGGACGAGGAACTGAATGGCGCCGTCACGCTGCTGACCTGGGCGGGGTCCAGTTTTTCACCTGGCTGAGCGCTGGCGAGCACCCAGTCATTGGTGTCTGAGACGCGGTCCAGTTTCCAATCATTGGTGGCATCCGGGAGCTGGATGGAGACTGAAGCAGGCCGGGTGATGGAGAGAAAACCCTTGTCCAGCCACTGGTCCGGAGCGGTTTGGAGAGAATCCAGGGGATCTGAAACCAAAGCCACGGCAGAGCTTTGACCTGGTAGAACATATCGGCCATCGGGCCAGGAACCATCTCCAAACCCCTGAGACGCGCCAACGGGGGATTGGTGCTGGTGGGTTTTGCCAAGGAGCAGACTGGCCACGTTTTTGCCGGAAGAATCCTGGAGCGACAACAAGGTTCCCCCATCCTGATTGGTCCCAGGGGGGAGGAGGTCAAATCGGCCCAACTGGGACGGCCCCACCACCTGACTTTGGACGATCTTGAGATTGGACAGCTTCATCAGGACATCGCTGAGTTGCTGGAAATTGGCCGGGTACCCAGACCTTTGCCGCACCTGCCACACGTTGTCCTGCCTGACCAACTCGAGGACATTCGTGCCGGATTGAAGGGTCATACGCGCCACCTCATTGATGGCAAGGCCGGGAAGCACTTTTGATCCCATGGCCGAGCTGTTTGTCTGCCAGGACTCATGGTTGCTCTGCCAAACCCAAAACCCGGCGGATCCTGCGAGACATGCGAGCGTGACCAATAAAAGGAATTGTTTCCGGTTCATTGCGCTGAATTCTTATTGCGTTTGACAAGGGCCATCACCACGCCAGCAAGGCTGACCGCCAGGGGCATGGCCAGAATGTTGATCCACTCCAGTTTGGTTTCCAAAGCCGTCACTTCCTTGTTCAGATCTTTTTGGGCCTGCCTGAGTTCGCGGCTGGTCTCAGCCTCTTTTTTCTGGAAATTATCCAGCTCGGCGCGTTGTTCTGGTGACAAAATGTAACGCTGGTCGGCTCCCTTTTTCTGCTGCTGCAGCTCGCTGAGCCGGTCCTGGGCCTGTTGGAGGCTCTGTTGCAAATCCGCAATGCGCTGCTCACCCTCCGCCTCCGCGGCAGCCTCCAATTTCTTGATGCGGGTGAAAGGCCGCGCGGAAACCGCGCGGCTGCGAATGGAAATCAAATTTTCGTCTCCGGCCATTTGCTCGACCAGATTCTGGGCAAAATCCAGGTTGGCATTCATGGGGTTGACCATTTGACCAAACGGACTGTCCTCCTTGCGCAGGGAAAAGTCATCAGCCAGAAGGTCCGAATCGGCCACAAGCACCACCGTTGTGGGGGTCGAGGAAGTTTTGAGGAAAGATGATGCGGGGTTATTGGTCCCGGAAGGATCCCCATTGGGGAATGCCGTTTGAAAGGTTCCCGTCAATCGGATTGCAAGCGGGTAGGAGACACCGGTGGACTTGAAATTATTCATGACTCCCTGCTCGTCCTGGCTTGCCTGGGAGGCATCCACCAACTCCGCATCCGTGCTGCTATGCAGAAGCACGGTTTCCTTCAAGCCCGGCGCCGGGGTGCCAGTGAATGCGCCGGCCAATGGCAGCCATACCGGCCCAAGGTCGCTGGTCACCACATCATGCCGGTTCATGCCATCCTGAGTCAGGGCAAGCCAGGCTGGCGCATCCATGGGACTGCCATTTTGGCCGCCTAGCTGCATCTTGAAATCCAAATCCGCCACCACTTTCCCCGGGTCATAGTCCACGCCCCAGGCTTTGAACAAAGGGTCCAAACTGGAAGACTGGCCGCTGGGGTCGCCAGACATGGGATTTTGCTGGCGGCTGGAATAGGCGGAATAAGGGTCCACAAATGCGATCAACCTGCCTCCGCGCAAAACAAACTGGTCCAGGGCGAATTCCGTGGCCGGAGTGATCCCCTTGGGATGAATCACCAGCAGAACCTTGACATCATCATCAATTTTGGCTGCGTCCGGTGCGACTTGTCTGACGGTGTAGTCCTGTTGAAGTTGCTGGATGAGGGTCCATGCCGGTGTGCCCTGATCCATTTGGCCCTCTGCCTGCATCATAGGGTTGGAGGGTTGCCCAAACACCGGCAAAGTGCTCATCACGCCCACCACGGGTTTGGAAGGATTCTCGACCTGTGCAATGGCACGGGTGATGTCATATTCCAGCATAGGCTCGCGATCAGGCGAGAGAAAGGGCAGGCTGGCCCGCGTGTCGAGCATTGACACGGAAATTCCCAGGTAAAACGGGTCCACCCCCGGCAAATTTTGAGGCTGCAATCCGTCCAAGCGGGCGGAATCTTCCGCATCCGAATCGGGCTGGGGATCCAATTTCTCGATGACCAGGTTTTTCCCGGCCACTTCCTTGTATTCCGCTAGCAAGTCACCGACCTTTCGTGCGTAGTCGCGCAGGTAAACGGTGTCAGGCGTGGCGGTGTCGCTTTGGGAACAATAAAAACGAATCGTCACCGGGGTATCCAAGCGTGCAAGGATCGCCTTGGTGCCTGCGGACAGTGTGTAAACCTTGTCCTGGGTGAGGTCGAGCCGCAACGGCCTGACTCCCAGCAGGGCATTCAGGCCAATCAAGAGCGCCAGCATGGCCAGAACGCCTGCTGCGGAATAAACCAGGGTTTCAAAGGACTTTTTGTGCATCGTTTCTTGAAGTCAGTTGGTGCGGCGCGTCCGCAAAATGACGCTGGTGGTGAAAAGGGAGAAAAGGATCACGGACAGGAAAAACACCACGTCGCGGGAATCCAAAACACCACGCTGGAACCCGCTGAAATGAGTGATGACACTGAATGAGGTGACAGCATCCACCAACCATTGCCAATGTCCCGGCAACGCCTGCAAAAGATTGATCACGGGGGGAAAACCCGCCAGGATCAAAAAGAGGCAGGCCACCACGGACAGAATGAAACTCACCACCTGATTACGGGTCATGGCTGAGGTGATGCAACTGATGGCCAGATAGGCGCCCGACATGAGCCAACTACCCACATAAGCGGTCAGAATCACCCCGTTATCCGGGCTGCCAAGGTAATTTACGGTCAAGACAACCGGGAAAGTCAAAGCAAGGGCAAGGCCCAAAAAAAGCCACGAGGCGGCAAATTTTCCCACAATCGCCTCCCACGGAGTGATGGGCATGGTCAGCAACAATTCCAAAGTGCCCACACGCCGTTCATCCGCCCACAGGCGCATGCCCACGGCTGGGACCAAAAACAAATAGAACCAGGGGTGCCAATTGAAAAAAGCGTTGCCCAAGGCGGCCTCGCCGCGCTCAAAAAACCCGCCGACCATGAAGGTGAAAAAACCATTTAAAAGGAGAAAGATGACAATAAAAACGTAAGCGACCGGCGATGAAAAATAGGCGCTGATCTCTCTCTTGAGGATGGTTCGAATGTTGCCAATGCTACTCATGATTTTGCCTCCCGTGCTGCAGTGTCCGGCAGGGTGATGCGGCGGAACACGTCGTCCAGCCTGCCTTCCTCAGTGCGCAACGCCTCCACCTGCCAGCCTTGCGTGGCGGTTAGAATATCGCGAGTGACATCAATCACCCGGTCCGGGTGGGGAAAGGCGGTGACCACCACCAAATCCGCTGTGGATTCCACTGCCAGTCGGCGGACGGATGGGATTCGTCCGAGCTGCTCCCGGATCGCGTTCACTCCCAGGCCTTTTATATTGAGGCTGACCGCACCGGACCATTCCGACTTGCGGCGCAGTTCCTGCGGTGTGCCATTGGCCACCACGCGTCCACGGTCTATGATCATTGCCCGTGTGCAAACGGCATCCACTTCCTCAAGGATGTGGGTGGAAAAAATAATCGCCTTTTCACGCCCCATCTGGCGAATCAACTGGCGTATCTCATGTTTTTGGTTTGGGTCCAACCCATCGGTGGGCTCATCCAGGACCAACACATCCGGGTCGTGGATGATGGATTGGGCAAAGCAGGTGCGATGACGGTAGCCCTTGGAGAGGGTATCCACATTTTGGTGCAGAACGGCCTGTAGAAAACACTTTTCCACCACAGCCTGCACCGCAGCATTGCGGGCTGCCCCGCGCAAGCCACGGATTTCGGCGGCAAACTGGAGGAAGCCTTTCACGGTCATGTCCGTGTAAGCTGGGGCATTTTCAGGCAAATACCCGATGCGACGCTTGGCGGCCACCGGTTCCAGGGAGAGATCGTGGCCTCCCACATGCACAGAACCGCTGGTGGGGGTGATGAAACCCGTGATCATCCGCATGGTGGTGGATTTGCCGGCGCCATTGGGCCCCAAAAAACCCAGCACCTCTCCACGTGCCACCTCAAAGGTCACGCCATCCACGGCGCGTTTTGCCCCAAAAAATTTGCTTAATTGATCAACTTTTATCATGGACGCTTTGCTGTCATGAATGCAAAACACAGTTTAAACCACACCGGCACAGCGGCAAAAAGCCGATGGGACTGGCTGGCGTGTCTGCTCGGTTTTATAGATGGACATGTTAAAAAAACGTTCAAAAATAATCAAGTACTGGAAGGGCTTTGGAAGAGCGGCTTGATGCATGCACACCTCAACGGAATGCCCTTGAAACCGCCTGGGGGACTTTCCCCGGTTTGACCGGAATTGGTTCCGACATTGCCAATGTGGCCGGGGGAGACTACCATCCGCGCGTTGATGGCGGAATACAAAGTCCAATTTGAAGTCTTCGAAGGCCCCTTGGATCTGCTTCTTTACCTGATCAAAAAGGAGGAAGTGGATATTTATGAGGTTAACCTCACCAAGCTGGCCACCCAGTTCATTGAGCATGTGGAATTGATGCGTGCCTTTGACTTGGATGTGGCAGGCGAATTCCTGGTGATGGCGTCCACGCTGATGTTCATCAAGAGTCGTGAACTCCTTCCTGTGGAGCAGCAGGTGGTGGTGGAAGGCGAGGAGGAGGGTGAGGATCCGCGCTGGGAGTTGGTGCGCCAACTGGTGGAGTACAAAAAGTTCAAGGATGCGGCCCGTCAACTGCAGGTTTTGGAATCCCGCCAGGAATCCATTTACCCCAGGCGCCCGGTGAAAATGGAGTTTGATAATCCGGCCGCGCCCGCCAAAACCGAGGCGGGAATCTTCGATTTGCTCAATGCGGTCAATGCTGTCCTGAAACGCTTTGAGGCCAAGGAAGCCGGCACCCGCGAAATTTTCGAGGACAAGTGGACCGTCAGCGAAAAAATGGAGCGTGTTCTCGGCGTTCTGCTGGAGCGTGGAAGGATGCAGTTCTCGGAGCTTTTCGCCACCGCGGCCAGTCGTCCGGAAGTGGTTTGCACTTTTTTGGCGCTTTTGGAATTGATCCGGCTCAAACAATTGCAATGCCTGCAAACGGAGCCCTTTGCTGAAATTGAAATCTGCATACGGGAAAATTCCGTTCCCGGTGAGAACCCGGCCAGCCCGGGCCCGGACCAGCCCCAAATCCAAGGGCAGCCGGTGGATTCCATACCACTGAAATCCGGGCTGGAGACTGGCGAACAATAACACTGCATTCACAACCCCCTTTTTGCATGGAACTCAAATTCATACTGGAAGCGCTGCTTTTTTCGGCTCAAAAGCCAATGACCTTGAAAGAACTGCGCGAGGTTTTTTCCGCAACCGCCGGGGCGGAGGACAGCACGGAAACGGCGCGCGCCTTTAAAAAGGTGAAAGATGAGGAATTACTGGCCTGCCTTGAACAGCTTTCTGCCGAGCATGAGTCTGCCGGACGCAGTTACCGGCTGGCGAACGTGGCCGGCGCATGGCAATTCGTCACCCAGCCGGATTACGCCCCCTGGCTGCGGTCCCTGCTGGGAGTGAAGGCGCGTCCCCCGCGCCTTTCCCAGGCGGCTTTGGAAACACTGGCCATCATCGCCTACCGTCAGCCTGTGACCAGGGCGGAAGTGGAGCAGGTGCGCGGGGTGAACGTGGATGGCACCATGCAAACCCTGTTGGAACGTGCCCTGGTGGAACAAAGCGGCCGGGCCGAAGTGGTGGGCCGTCCCGCCCTGTACAGCACCACGGCAGCTTTCCTCGAATACTTTGGACTCAAGGAACTGGGCGATTTGCCTGCGGCAGATGAATTGCGGCGGTTGCCGGTGGAAAGACCGCCCGCTCCGGTCACAGCGGATCCAGGCCTTGCCACCGTGCCGCCCGAGACACTCCAAAGCTCCGGAACGACCAGCGCTGATTCTGAACCCGCAACGGGCGCAACTCCGCCAGCGGAAGGAAACCCTCCTGCCCAAGCCTGACAAACCCAGTTGAACCCGTTGGGTGAACTTGAAGTCAGGTGGCCGGTCCCGGTGGTTGGACATTCCATAATTTAATCGCCGGATGAGCAGAAAAGAAAAGGGACGAGCAGGATGGCCAATTTGGCCGTGTCCCACTCGTCCCCACATTCAATCGAACGCGTGAAGCGGTGCGCGGGAGAGGCAGTCAGTAACGGTAATGTTCCGGTTTGTACGGACCATCCACCGGCACGCCCAAATAGTCGGCCTGGCTGGATGTGAGCTTGGTCAGTTTGACGCCAATTTTTTCGAGGTGCAGCCGCGCCACTTCCTCATCCAATTTCTTGGGCAGACGATAAACCCCCACCTTGAGTGAGCCACGGTTTTTCCAAAGGTCCATCTGTGCGAGCACCTGGTTGGTAAAACTATTGCTCATCACGAAACTCGGATGGCCCGTGGCGCATCCCAGGTTCACCAAACGGCCTTCGGCCAACATGTAAAGACTGTTGCCGCCAGGGAAGGTGTATTTATCCACCTGCGGCTTGATGGTGATTTTTTTTACGCCCCTGGCCTGGTTCAAACGGTCCACTTGAATCTCGTTATCAAAATGGCCAATATTACAGACAATGGCCTGGTCCTTCATTTTAGCCATGTGTTCCAGGGTGATAATATCCCGGTTGCCTGTGGTGGTGACGTAAAGGTCGGCACGACCAAGGGTATCCTCGACGGTAGTGACCTCGAAGCCTTCCATCGCGGCCTGCAAGGCATTGATGGGATCAATTTCGGTGACAATAACCCGGGCACCGAACCCGCGGAGGGAATGCGCGGAACCCTTGCCAACGTCCCCGTAACCACAAACCACGGCCACTTTGCCGGCCACCATCACGTCTGTGGCCCGTTTGATGCCGTCAGCCAGTGATTCACGGCAGCCATAGAGATTGTCAAACTTGGATTTGGTCACGGAATCATTCACATTGATGGCAGGCACCAGCAGCTTGCCTTTTTCAAGCATTTGATACAAGCGATGCACCCCGGTGGTGGTTTCCTCTGAAACCCCCTTCCAGTCTTTCACCACCTCATGCCAAAAACCGGGACGTTCCCGCGCCACTCGCTTGAGGAGGTTTTTGATGACGCTCACTTCATGGCTGTCGCTGGGCGTGTTGACCCAGTCGCTGCGCTCTTCCAATTCATAACCTTTATGGATCAAAAGAGTGGCGTCGCCACCGTCGTCCACGATCAATTGCGGGCCTTTGTTGCCGGGATGGGTCAGGGCAGAGAGTGTCAGGTCCCAATATTCTTCAAGTGTTTCGCCCTTGAAAGCAAAGACAGGGATGCCAGCCTGTGCAATGGCTGCCGCAGCGTGATCCTGTGTGGAAAAGATGTTGCAACTGGCCCAACGGACTGAGGCGCCCAATTCAACCAGTGTTTCAATGAGAATGGCCGTCTCAATGGTCATGTGCAAGGAACCGGTGATCCGGACTCCTTTCAAGGGCTTTTGCCTGCCGTACTTGGACGGATGGCCATCAGCCCCGGCATTTCGTGCTCTGAAACCTGAATGGTCTTGCGGCCCCACTCAGCCAGGGAGATGTCCTTGACCAGGAAATCGCCACCCACAGATTTATTTCCATTCGTGGAATTCTTGACGGGGCTGGGGGTAATCGCAGCGCCCGCCTTTTTTCGGCTGGGAGATAGTTTGATGGATGCCATGATGTGTAACGGTTGAATGTTGAATTGCTTAGTTAAGTTTGAGTGCCTTCTGCAGGGCTTTGACCTTGTCTGTCTTTTCCCAGGTGATATCAGGATCGTTTTTGCCAAAATGCCCGTAGTTGGTGGTCTTGCGATAAATGGGGCGAAGCAAATTCAGTTGCTTGATGATGTTGGCTGGCTTGAAGCTGAAGACTTCCCGAACGGCGTTTTCGATCTGCAAATCCGTGATGCCTTCCACCGCTGTGCCAAAGGTGTTCACACACACGCTGACCGGCTCAGGATAACCAATGGCGTAGGCGAACTGGATTTCCGCGCTGGAAGCGGCGCCCGAAGCCACGATGTTTTTGGCCACCCAGCGGCCCATGTAGGCTGCGCTGCGATCCACTTTGCTGGGGTCTTTCCCTGAGAAAGCACCTCCCCCATGCCGTCCCATGCCGCCATAGCTGTCCACAATGATTTTACGCCCCGTCAATCCGGTGTCTCCCTGGGGTCCCCCGACAACGAAACGACCGGTGGGGTTGATTAAAAATTGCGTCTTTTTAGTGAGCATCTCCCTGGGCAGCATTTTTTTGATGATTTGCTCAATGCAAAACTCCTTGATGGTCCTGTGGCTCACGCTCTCGGCATGCTGGGTCGAAATAACCACATTGGTGATCTCCACCGGCTGGTCCTCGACGTATTTCACGGAGACCTGAGACTTGGCGTCGGGCCGGAGCCAAGCCACCTTTCCGCTCTTGCGCACGCGGGTCAATTCCCGGCCCAATTGATGGGCAAACATGATCGGCGCCGGCATCAACTCGGGAGTCTCATTGCAGGCATAGCCAAACATCAGACCCTGGTCGCCAGCCCCTTGCTCCGCTGTTTCCTTGCCATCCGCCGCCCGGGCATCCACGCCCCGCTTGATGTCCTCGGACTGCCGGGTGACGGCGTTCATAATCAACACCTTGTCTGCATGAAACACGTCATCATCATTCACGTAGCCGATCTCTCGGATGGCATCGCGCGCAATCGCATTAAAATCCAGCTTGGCCCGGGTGGTGATCTCCCCGCCCACGACCACTAGATTGGATTTGGCATAAGTTTCGCATGCCACACGACTGTTTTTATCCTGTGCCAGACACGCATCCAATACATAATCAGATATTGTGTCGCAAACCTTGTCAGGATGACCCTCGCCAACAGACTCAGATGAAAAGATAAAATTTTTGCTCATGGATGAATATCGGTTAAAACCACATATTGACGTATCATGATATCATGATATATAGTTTTTCGAGCAGGTCAAATAAAAATTTCTCATTGTAGCAGGCCCGCTGTCTGTTTGTGGTTGTCAGGTTGTTTTCACCTTTAGCAGCGGGAAGACCAGTGGCTGCGGAGGGTGGAATCCTCCGGTCGGTCTCAGAGAAGCAAACCGACCGGGTCAGATTGAGTTTGGTGAGGAATCCATGATGTCATTTCAATTGTTACCATGCCAATAATTTTAAAATCTTTGCGGGCATTGTCTGATCCGACACGGCTTCGGATCATGGCATTGCTGGAGCGGGACGAACTCTCAGTGCATGAGCTTCAGGAGGTGACGCGCCTGGGTCAATCGCGCATTTCCACGCATCTTGGGCTTTTGCAGGAGGCTGGGATGGTGCAATCACGCCGTGAAGGGAAGCGGACGTTTTACAAGCTGGGTTCCGGGGATGAAGGCGGGGTATCTGAGTTCATTCGCCTTGCCATCAGGGGTGCGTGTGAATTGCCGGAGCACTCTCATGATCAGATCAACCTGAAGCGCATTCTGGCACGGCGCGAGGAACAGGCCCAAGTGTATTTCAACCAGGTGGCGGGGCGATTTGACAGGGTGTATGGGCCTGGGCGTTCATGGCAGGCATTTGGCCATTTATTATTGCGGATGCTACCTCATGTGGTGGTGGCCGACCTGGGAGCCGGAGAGGGTCTTTTGGCGGAATTGCTTGCGCGGAGGGCCAGACGGGTTATTGCGGTGGATAACTCTGAAAAAATCGTGGAATTCGGGGCCGCAAAAGCCCTGAGGAACGGGCTTAAAAACCTGGAATTCCGATTGGGCAACCTGCAGCATCCGCCCATTGAGCCGAATAGCGTGGACGTGGTGATTTTAAGCCAGGCCCTGCACCATGCAGAAAATCCGGCGGCAGCGCTGGTGGCGGCGCATGGCATCCTCAAAAAAGAGGGTCAAATCCTTATTTTGGATTTATTGAAACATCAATTTGGCAGGGCGGAAGAATTGTATGGTGACCGTTGGCCGGGTTTTACGGAGGGTGATTTGCATCATTGGCTGGAGCAGGCCGGGTTTAAAAAAATCGAGGTCAGCATCGTGGCCCGGGAGGACCAACCGCCTCATTTTCAAACCATCCTGGCTTCAGGCGAGAAGGGTTAA
>DAIDJC010000004.1 GCA_027451565.1 Limisphaerales bacterium
TCTATGGCGAAACCGTGCGGTAAAACTGCTGCTGGGAGTGTGATTGAGGAAAAGCAATAGTCACCGTGGCATTGGCCGCATTGGTGATACTTCCCGGGAGAATCGCCCACGCATTTCCAGCCAGGTTGGAACTGGATTCAACGTGATAAGGAAATCCCGGCGTGGTGGCATAGGTGAGAACGACCATCCCATTAAGCAAATCCACCCGGGGAATCAACTGGCTGGGAGGAGGGGGGCTGGAAAGAACACTGAAAGCCTGGCTGAGGACTGGTTTCAAGGCGATTCCCGTGGCATTGGTGGTGAAGGCGAGGAGTTGGCTTCCAAACCCGGCCAAATTGACGGCCAAGTCATGAAAAGCCGCCATGCCATTGCCAGCATTGGTGCCGATATCTTGCGCGTTTGAACCCAAAAGCAAGCCGAGGGAATTGGTCAGGGCCAATTGCACCAACAGATTTCCCGGCAAATTCAGCGAGGTGGCATGACCCAGGGCGTCCACGGCTTGCACCACAGGTTGGTGGGTCATGGCGAGACCCGCCACGGCCCCTGCGGGTTGAGTGGCAAATGCAAGCGCGGTGGCGGGGCCCAGCACGAGAAATGGCAGGCTTTGAGCGGAAGCGCTGCTTCCCGCAGTATCCATGGCGTCCAGAACGTGAGCGCCTGGGACACTTATGGTCAGATCATCGAAATGCGCCAAACCTGCCTGGTCCGTGACCCGGGAGCACGTGCCAGACAATCCCCCAAGGGAATCACCCAAAACCACGTTGATTTCTGCATTCGAGACAGGAAGGCTGTTTGCATCCAGGGCTTCCACCAGGATTTCCGGGCTGATAACCACCCCCTCTGCGGTTGTGGATGGCTGTTGAATGAATGCCAGGGATTGAACTGGGGTCCATGGCAAAAAATAAGCAGTTTCACTGATTGGACTGTTGATGGCGACCTGTGCCGGGTTGTTGGTCCCGGAATAGGAACCGGAACCAGTGCCAATCCAGTTCTCAAAATTGTATCCATTGGAAGCCACGGCACTCAGGTAAAGCACTGTTCCAGGATTGGTCCATTGGCTTTGTGGAAAAACCTGTCCCCCGATTGACGGGTTCATGGTCAGAAGGTACTGGGTGGCGTAGGCCGTCGTGTCAGTGAACGACATGGAAGGCGTCAACAGATGCGATTGGCCGCCGCCATCGCTCCATTCATCCCAGAGGCACTGAATGCCGGAGTTTTGCTGGGGTGATGGGGCCAGAAGCCAATGACTGGTCCCGGCGGGCCATAAAAAAGTCCGGGGTGAAGAAAAATTCGTTCCATCCACATTCAAGGCCAGGTTCGGCGGGCTGGATTGGAACGTGACGGCCACGGAATTGGATTGGAACAGGAGGGAAAACTGCGAGGATGCATTCAAGTATTCAGCCAGGCCGTTGTTCATGAGAGATAATCTGCCCGTTGCATCGTTGCGTACCCACAGTCCGTTGCGCCCGCTTGCACCAATACCATAATTTGGAATGGAAACGTTGGCCGCCACTGCATTGGACAAAACACCGTTGCCGCCAATGATGCTCATGCCATCAGAAATGCTATTGGTGATCAAAACATCCCCGAGAACCAGGCCGTGAATACCGCCTGCATAGGAATCCATGCAGAGTTGCAAGGCAGCCCTCCATTGGTAACCGGGGTCATAGCCGCCGCAGCGGTCCAGATCGCACCGTAAAATGGAGGTGATGCCTGAAAAAGTGTTGGCGCCAACGGGAAAGGTGGTGCTGGCCAGAATGCCGCAGCCGTAGGGAATATCCTGAAACAGGCAGTCCTGAATCGAATTACTGATTCCACCGTAAATGGCTCCACCGTTCGCCAGGAAAGGAAGCATTCCAGTGCAATGAGTCACCAGGTTGAATCCCGGCACATAGGTCTGCTGTGTGTAGGTTGCCGGCCAGATGGGAAAGCAATCATCCCCGGTGCCCCGGGCCGTGCAGTTTGTCACGATGGTGGATTCTATTCCCACCGCCAGGTTGCAACCGTCCGCAATAGTGTCCCTAAAACGGCAGCCATCCACGATCAATCCCTTTGAATTGGTGAGCCATGCGCCTGTTTTGGTGTGTTCCACCCAGATGCGTGAGAGGGTGGAACCGGTCCCATAAGAGCCTCCTAGGCCATCATTGGGTTCACTGTCATTGCGATAATTCAGAAAGCCTTGAATCGAAAAATCAGCGAGGTGGATATGGCTGCCGTTTCCATGAATAAAAACGCGCGCTGAGGGATTGGAGTTGTACAATGAAGCATTGCCCACAAGGCGGGTGAACCACATTCCCGCTCCCTGAATGATGGCACCAGTAGGCAGGTTTATGCTGCCACTGATAAGGTATTGGCCCGGCGGAAGCCATGCAGCCACGCCCTTGGAAACCGCTGCATTAATGCAATTTTGCACGGCAGCGGTGACATCAGACGCTCCATTGGTGGATGCCCCATAAGCGAGAACGGACAGGGATCCTGCCGGTTGCGGCAGGGGCGCTCCCGCGATCTCGAGGTCCACCAGATCAATGTCATACCAGGCAGCGTTGTCTCCGGCATCCATTTGCAGCCGGATCAAATCCCCGGGCTTGATGGAAAAGCCGGTGACCCGGACTTCATCAAAAAAATTCCTGGGACTGCCCGCCGAGGGTTCGTTGGTAAATGGATAATTCCCATAGAGCCAGCTATAGCGCGAGGTCATAGGTAAAACAGCCGCCAAAACGCCGTTGGTATAGAGGCTCAAGTTGTAATCTGCCCCGGCGCCATTCGAGGTGTCTGGCACGCAGTAACGCACCACCATGGAATCTGCGGCTGCCTGGGCGGTGAATTCCAAGTATTGACCGGCACTATTGAGTTCCATGCATTTCCTGCCTGACGCTTCGGAAGCAACCAGGTTGGGGCCGTATTGCGGACCCAAGAGCGTGGCCCCGCCGGAAGTCATGTTTTCTGCTTCATAGGTGATCCACGGAACGGTTGCGCCCGGCGCAAATTCGCCCAAGGCCGTGCCAACCCACGGGGTGAAAGCCAAAACCAGCGCGATCCATGCCTTATCGGGCCAAAATCTGGCCAATGCGATTCCCGGCGCTCTGATAGGGGCGCCGGAACTGGCATGGGTTCGGGTAAAAAACCAAGACATTCACCTCAGAGGGTAACGCCCACGACTACTTTGAAGCCAGTCGCATGAAGTGAGGACAGGTTGTTTAGGTCAAAATTTCATAACCGACTGAATTTGTATTGGTTAAATAAAAATATTCGCCTTGTTGCCATCAATGGCGCCAAACCTGATTTGCAGCCCTGGGCAATTTGGTGAGGAGCGGGGCTACAGATCGTGAAAGGCCAATCGTTGCGGGTTGTCATGGAGGAATTGGAACCTTTCTGGCTTATGTTCAGCCATTATCAATCGGTCACATTTTTGTTTCGTCGGACTGGTCGGTTTCCACTAAGCTTTTCCCTCCATGAAGTGGACGAATACATTGGTACCAACCCTGCGCGAAGCCCCGGCTGACGCGGAGATTGTTTCACACAAATTATTATTGCGGGCTGGTTTAATACGCAAGCTGGCTGGCGGCGTTTACACCTTTTTGCCGATGGGATTACGAGTGCTGAGGAAGGTGGAGGAAATCATCCGCGAGGAATTGGATGACGCCGGGGCCGTGGAGGTTTTGATGCCGGCCTTGCAGCCGCGCGAGCTTTGGGAGCAGAGCGGAAGAGCTGAAACGGCCCGCGACGTGCTTTTCAGGGTCAAGGACGGGGCATCCCGCGAATGGTTTTTAAGTCCCACAGCCGAGGAGGTGATCACCTCAATTGCGGCCAACGAAATCAATTCCTACCGGCAATTGCCCAAGAATTTTTACCAGATCAGCACCAAATTCCGGGATGAAATCCGGCCCCGATTTGGTTTGATGCGCGCCAAGGAGTTCATCATGAAGGATGCCTATTCCTTTGATGCCAGCGACGAAGGCGCCATGGCGAGCTATCACAAAATGTATGACGCCTACCAGCGAATTTTTGCCCGGTGCGGTCTCAAATCCTTTCCGGTGGAGGCGGATACCGGGGTGATTGGGGGCAATTATTCCCACGAATTCATGGTGCCAGCCGAGACTGGAGAAAATGAGGTGGCGTTTTGCGAGGGCTGCGGGTATGCGGCCAACCTCGAAAAGGCAACCAGCAACCTGCCGGCCACGGCGTCTGATGAAACCGGGGCCGAGGTGGAGGAATTTGCCACGCCTGGCGTGGTGACCATTGAAGCCCTTACCAAGGCTCCGCATCAAATTCGCGCCAACCGCCAGATCAAGACGCTCGTTTACATTGCCGATTCCAAGCCTGTCCTGATTTTGATTCGAGGTGACGACCAATTGAATGAAACCAAGTTCTTGGCCCGGACAAATGCAACCGCCGTGCGGCCTGCCACTTCCGAGGAAATCTTTTCCCTGCTGGGCGCCAGAGCCGGATCGTTGGGGGCGGTTCGGTCGGTGCCCCCGCATGTGGCCATCCATGCAGACTTGCGCCTAAAGGGGGCTCGGGGAATGGTCACCGGGGCGAACAAGGATGGTTTTCATCTTCGCCACGTTTCCATGGAACGGGATGTTCACGTGGGCCATTGGAACGATTTGCGGACTGTCCGTGCGGGTGAACCGTGCCCAAAGTGCGGGCATTCATTGAAGCTGCGTCGCGCCATTGAGGTCGGGCATGTCTTCAAGCTGGGAACCAAGTACAGCGAGAAGTTGAATGCGCAGTTTTTGGATGAAACCGGAAACCGCAAACCTGCGGTGATGGGTTGTTATGGGATAGGAGTGACTCGGACTTTGCAGGCCATCATTGAACAGGGGAACGATGCGGATGGGATCATCTGGCCGGTGACCGTGGCACCCTACCAGGTGTGTCTCACCCCCCTGAATGTGACGCCCGGGGGCGAAGTGATGCAATGGGCGACCCGCATTTATGAGGAACTGCGCTCCTCGGGGGTGGATGTGATTCTGGACGACCGGGATGAGCGTCCGGGAGTAAAATTCAAGGATGCCGACCTGGTGGGATTCCCGCTGCGTGTGGCCCTTGGGGAAAAAGGGCTGGCCAAAGGCGATGTGGAATTGAAACCTCGCGGAGGCGCGGTGCAATTTGTAAAAGCCGCCGAGGCGGTTGAAAGCATCAAGGCATGGCTTAAAAAGGCGGTGGAAGCCACATCACCCATTCACCGTGGCAAGGAGTAAAATTCAAAGCGGACAGGCCAGCGGCCCAATGGGTCCAAGTTCGCCATGAAGTAGCCCCCATCATTCAAAAGCTCGATGCCGGCCAGGGCGGGGCATAATCGCACCTTGAAAGGAGCCCATTCGCGGGCCAGATGAAGCGCGGCGGTCATTTTTGCCACGGATGGCCCCAATCCACGCAGGACAGGCATCCCCGCCAGAAACCGGCTTTTCCATAGGACCAAGTCGGAATGAAGGTGGCCAATGACGGTTTGCTCAACTTGACCCAGCCGATCGCGAATTTCCCTCTCTGCGGCCAGGAAAGGCAGGGCAGTGGGATCGTGGCAAAACAGCAGCACTCGTTGGTTTGGTTCCAGGCTGGAAAAGGCTTTGCGAATCTGGTCGAGGTGATTGACCCGGAGTTTTTGCCATTCGATTTGGTCTTCAGGCAGAATGTCCGCCGAATGTGCGGGCAGGGTGATTAATGAGGACGTCACGCCCATCAAAACATAGCACCCTTCGTTGATCTGCCAAAATGGGTGGATGCGCAGGTGTTCAATGGCCAGTTTCCAGCTTTCCAGGCTCATGTTCCCGCGGTTGGAAAACAAGGTGCGCTTCCCCAGTTCATGATCCCCCAAAACCAGCCGCAGGCGGTCACCAAACTTTTGAGCCAGCGCATCCAGACAAATGCGCGCGCTTTCGAGGCAAGCGGGATCCGACACACCGATGAAACCCGAATCCATGGCAAAATCCCCGTTTACGATCACATGGTCCGCCTCAATCGGTTGCCTGAGGAAAGCGTGAAACTGGGGTGTCCGGTCCAGTGGATTTCGCATCCAAAACCAATGCCGGTAGGCCCGGGCCAGAAAGCGTGTTCTGGTATTAGAGATGGCTTCCATCTCGTAATTACCACCGCGGGCGGTTTCTGCCGGACCTGCATAATGAATGTCACTGAGCAGGAGCAGGTTCATGGATTGGGAGTGGACATGCACCAATGGCGTTGGACCGGCCGCGCGGTAATCGTTCCAAATGATAGATCAAATAGCCATGAAGCCATTGACCCAAAACGGCGAGGCTTGCGGCATTCGATTTTAAATTTTGCAGGTCCGGCCAGGGGAATTCCAAAAGATTTTGCATCAGGTCCATCGCATGGGGAGGCAGGCGCAGCCCGGACAAATCCGGCGCCAATCCCAATTCACGAAGGAGCTTTAATTCAAAGGCAAAAACAGTTGAGGACTGGACCGGCATGGTTTCCACCGTGTGCAAAAATTCCCTGGTCAGGAGGTATAGTTCCGGGAGGGGGGTTTCCTTCTCAGTGACCTGTTCCAGGCAGGTGGTGGCGTAGGCGGCCTGCTGCAGGCGTCCGAGATCCAGCCGGAAAGTACTGGGCGCATGCACCACGCGCGCTTCGCGCAATGGGTGAAGTGAGCCGGGGCGACCGCGATGGAAGGAAAAATCCGCTTCAAAAAACAAATCCAGCCTGCCGGCGAAGGGGGATTTGGGTTTGCGGGCGCCCTTTGCCACAGTGCTGAGGCGTCCGGTGGATGGACTGATCCACTCCACAATGAGGCTTGATTCGGTCAATGGGCGCGTGCGCAGGATGATGCCGGTGGCGTTTTCGATCATGGAAGGGGAGCTAGGCGGGAGGGTCAGTCATCAAGGCCCTTAGTTAAGGCCTAACACCCTATTGGTTAAGCGCTTGTGCCGCACCACTCCAGGAACGCTTTCAAAAAGCATTTTGCGGGAGAGTTTTTGTATTTGATCCATGATACGGCTGAGTTTGGGTTGGTTGGATACGGCTTGCTTGAGTCAGTGATATTGCTCTTCGGACAGTGCCACCGTCGCGGTTTTGGTCTTTATTTTTCGCGTCCAGACGTAACGACTGCCTATCTGCCCGGGAGCGCGCTCGAAAACACTGGTTTGGCTGACCGGCTCCAGTTGGGCCAGTTGGCGCACCAACTCCCGGCAGGCGGGCGGAATCCCAACTTGATTTTTCACCCAGCCATTGAACACCAGAAGCGGACGGCTTTCAACATAGTAAGCATATAGACCCACTATGAACACACCCTGCTTCCCCGCCTTCCGCTCCCAGCTCGCCGCCCTCGGACGCCGCTCCGCCAAAATTGTTCCTCTGGCCACCCTGGCCCGACTTCACCAGCAGCGCTAGGTTGATTTCCGCAAAGCCCGGTGTCCTCCAAGAATCGCGGGTCGTCAACCGCCGCCCAAAATTCCATCCGTTACTCCACCGACCACGCCGCAAGTTCGTAGAAATCTCCCATCGCAGCAGATATTTGAAAGCAGTCCCGAAAATATCACAACCTTGACTAAGGGCGATTCGGGTCAGTTTTTGATCACGGGAGGGGTGGAGGGGGAGTTGTTATCCTGCGTGAGCGCGCCAAGACTGATGATGTATTTGAATCCTTCCGCCACGCTCATGTCCAGACGGGTCACCTCATCCGATGGCAGGATGAGCAGAAAGCCCGACGTTGGAATAGGGGTGGTGGGAACGAATACGCAAACCATCTTGCGCCCCATCCTGGTGGACATGGCTTCATCCTGGTCGCTGGTCAAAAAACCAACGGTGTGGCAGCCCTTGCGAGGGTATTCCACGAGCACGACGGTTTTAAAGGAATTTTTGTTGCCGGAAAAAGCGGCGTCAACCTGTTTGATGGTGCCATAGATTTTATTGAGTACGGGCACATGGAGCATGGCGCCATCGGCCATGGCGATGATGCGTCTGCCTGCGTAATGCCTTGCCAGCAATCCGATCACCGTCACCAAGAGCGCGGAGAGGCACAGGGCAAAAAGGCTCCAGTACCAGAAAATGGCCCCTTGGCCGCCATCCGCGTGGGTGGTGGTTTTGGGCATGAAGAAAAGCAGCAGGTCAGTGAAGCTGGAGACGGTTCCAAAAAACCATTTCACCACCGCCAAGGTCACCACCCCGGGAAGGATGACGACCAATCCAGTTATAAACCAGGAACGCCACCGGGCGAATAGGGACTTTCTCACGCAGGCAGATTAACCCTGCCGGACAGCCTGGCGAAGGATTTTTTTGAAGTCAGCCATCGGACCAGCCTGTTTTCAAGCTGTTTCATGCGTTTTCTCAGGCGGGGTGTTCGGTCATCGCATCCCAGAAGGTGCAGAATGCCATGCACGATGTACCGGGTGACTTCGGCCTGCCATGAGGTTCGGAAACGACGGGCTTGGAGCAGCGCTTCATCCACGCAGACAAACAGCTCGCCATAAATGGGCGCCGGGGCGCATCCCGGAGGCTGGGGTTCGGCATGGTCAAAGGTGATGACATCCGTGGAGCCGGCGTGGTTGAGATAGGTTTCGTTGACCCGCGTCATTTCGGCTGCATTGACCAGGTGAATGCCAATCCGGGCGTTGGAAAGCGCCAATTTTTCACCAAGACTTTGCACCAGGCTGCGGAGGTGGCGAAGGTGGATGGTCCGTGTTTTCTGGCGATTGAAGAATTCGAGGGTCATTTTCGTCCGCGATGCTCCTCATAGGCGCTGATAATGCGCTGCACAAGCGGGTGGCGGACCACATCCCGCCGGGTGAATTCCACGATGGCAATCCCTTCAGTAGCCCGGAGCGCCCTGTGTGCTTCCGCCAGGCCGGAGGATTTTTGCGGTGGAAGGTCCACCTGGGTTTCGTCCCCTGTGATGACTGCCTTGGAACCATTGCCCAGCCTGGTGAGAAACATCAGCATTTGTTCCGTGGTGGAATTCTGGGCCTCGTCAAGAATGATAAAGGCATTGTTAAGAGTCCGGCCCCGCATATAGGCCAGAGGGGCAATTTCGATGGACCCGCGCTCCATTAATTTTTGGATTTCCTCGGCAGGCTGCATGTCTTGCAGCGCATCGTGGAGCGGGCGCAGGTAGGGGGTGATTTTTTCCTGCAAATCGCCCGGCAAAAACCCGAGCGCCTCGCCCGCTTCCACGGCTGGCCGGGTGAGAATGATGCGGGAGACCGAGCCATGTTTCAGAGATGCCAGGGCCATGGCCACTGCCAGATAGGTTTTGCCTGTGCCAGCCGGTCCGATGCCAAAGGTGATGTCATGTTTTCGAATGGCTTCCAGGTACTTTTTCTGGCCCATGGTCCGGGCGATAACGCCGGGCCTGCGTTCGTGGGTATGCACCCGGTCGCTGACCATTTGCTCCAAAATGGAGGCTCCCTCCTCCTTGACAATGTTCAAGGCATGGCTGAAATCACGATTTTTGACCGGGGTGCCGGACCGGAGCAGGTCTTGCAAGGAAGAGAAAAGCTGTTTGGCCTTTTCAACGGCGTCCTTGGGCCCCTCCAGCCGAATCCAGCCATCGCGGGTGGTGGTTTTGACCCCCAACTCGTCCTCAAGCAGTTGGAGGTTGCGTGGGTCATGGTTGAACAACTGCTGCGCAAATCGTCCGTTTTCAAAATGAAGTGTTTCAGCGGCCACAATTATGAAACGCCCGGGGGCGGAAAAAGGTTGTTGGATTTATTCAATCGAGCGGGCCAGTTCCGCGCGCAGTTTGGCGGCAATATCCTTCATGGCTTCCGGCACCACGCCGGTCCTGGCCAGCACAGGCATGAAATTGGTGTCTCCCGTCCAGCGGGGAACAATATGCACGTGCAAGTGATCCTGAATGCCAGCTCCGGCCACCTTGCCCAGGTTTATGCCCACATTAAAGCCATCCGGTTTCATGGTATGCGTCAGGGCGTTGATGCAACGCCGCGCCAGTTTCCAGAGATCCGTCATTTCCTCAAGGGTGAGGCCGTTCAAGTCGGCCACTTCCTTGTAGGGCACCACCATGAGATGGCCGCCGTTATAGGGATAACGGTTCAAAAGAGCAAAGCAGGAGCGATCCCGGGCAATCACATAATTGGCTTCATCGTCCAAGTCCTGGGCGATCCGGCCAAATATGCCCTGCTTGTTTTCTGGTTTGGGCGAAAGGATGTATTCGATCCGCCACGGGGCATGCAAACATTCCATGACAGCAAGTTAAGAGTAGCCATGAAGAAGGAAAGCAGGAAAACACGGTTGAAATGCCCAAGCCCCTGCTGCGCGGTCCTTTTATGGGGGCAGGAACGAATCCTGGAGGGTCATTAAGGTTTGTCGCTGGAGGGGTCTGAGTCTGGAAACAGGCCGATGATGGCTTCGGCTGCGCGGTTGCACGCCCCGGGAGTGCCCAGTCCAGCCATGATTTTTTGTAATTCCGTCCTCATGGCGCTTCGCGCGGCCTGGTTTTGAAGCAAGGCCGCAGTTGCGCGGGCCAGATTTTCAGGGGTGGCATTTTGCTGGATGAACTCAGGGAAAACCATGCGGCCTGCCAGGAGGTTGGGCATGGTGAGGGAATTCACGGTGATGATGCGTCGGCCAATCTCATAGGTCAGCCATGATGTCTTATACAGGGTTACCGTGGGCAACCCATGCAGTGCGCATTCCAGGGTGACCGTTCCGGTGGATGCCAGGGCCACGTCGGCCCGGGTCATGGCTTCCGCCAAGCCTCCGCATTGAAAAATGGCTTGGCCTCCGAAAGTTTTAGCCAGGGCGAGCAGGTGGTCGTTGGGCAGCACCATCCGCGCCGTGGCAGATGGAAAAGCAACGCGCAGCTTTTGAATGGCTTGAAGCAGGATGGGAACATGGCGCTTTAATTCTCCCCGGCGGCTTCCAGGCAGGAGCAGGATTTCCGGAGCCGAAGGGATGATGGCCCGGGATGAGTCATGGGGATTGGGAGCCGTTTGCACGGCAACCCGGTCCAGCATGGGATGTCCGACAAACACCACCCTCAAACCGGGAGCATGAGATGCGTACCAGGCCTTTTCAAAGGGAAAAATACTCAGCAAAAGATCATGGTCTTTTTCCATTTGCAGGGCCCGCTTGGGGCGGGAAGCCCATACCTGGGGTGAGACAAACTGGATAATCCTGGGATTCCAACCGCCGCCGGATGGTTTTTTTCCGGTTAATTTGGAAATGGCGCGGGCGAACCTAAGATTGAATCCGCCATAATCAACGCCGATGATGGCGTCTGGTTTTTGGGTTTGGGCGAGTCGAACCAGGTTCAGGAAATGGCGTCTAAACGTGGGATAATGGCGGAGGACATCCGTAAGTCCGGTGACGGCGAGGTGGGTGAGGTCCAAAACCGTTTCAACACCTGAGGCGGCCATTTTGGGCCCGCCAATCCCGAAAAATGTGGCGTTTGGAAGTCTCTGGCGCAGGGCCAGAACCAGTTCCGATGCAAGTTGATCGCCGCTCGGTTCCCCGGCGATCAGCATGAATTTCAAGGGTTTCATGATCGGGCTGATGAGCCGCCCATCCTCACTGGATGGCTTGAATCTGGCGGGTGATTTCAAAAGCCAGGTCCAGGGCCTGCTTGGCTTGTTCGCCGCTGACGACAGGGGTTTGCCTTCGGCGCACGCATTCTATAAAACTTTGCAATTCCAATTTCAAAGGCTCGTCTTTCGTTATGGGCACAGGTTCACGGACAATTTTGCGCCCGGCAAACTCGCTGACAATGGCCGAGTCCTTGCCAAATCCGAGTTTGGCCGCAAGGACTTTTTTGAGAAGGGAACTGGTTTCTTCGCCATCCCGGGCCACGCGGTAAATGAATCCTTCCTGCACCCGATAGTCCAGGGAGATGTAACAGGGATCGTTTGGTCCGCTGAATACGCGGATTTTGCGCATGCGTTCCGGACTGATGCGGCTGGCGGTGAGGTTGGCCACGCTGCCGTTGGCAAAACGAAGGCGCACGTTGGCGATGTCCTCGCTCCGGCTTAGGACGGGGATTCCGGTGGCATCCACATGGGTAACCGGGGATTGCACGATTGCCAGCACCACGTCGAGGTCGTGAATCATGAGGTCCAGCACCACGCCAATGTCCACGGATCTGGAGGAATAGGGCGAAAGACGATGGCACTCGATGAATTTGGGCTGCGTGGCAATTTCTTTGAGCACCGTAAAAACCGGGTTGAATCGTTCCACATGTCCGACTTGAAGCACGCAATGATGGCGCTGGGCAAGGGTGATCAACTGCCCGGCTTGGGCAGGATCATCCGTCATTGGCTTTTCCACCAGCACATGCTTTCCAGCCAGGAGCAGTGATTCTGCCATGGAAAAATGGGTGGAGGTGGGGGTGACAATGCTAAAGGCATCACTGATCTTGGAAGCCTCCTCAAGACTTGAAAAAGCTCGTGTTTGGAACTTTTCGGCGATTTTGCGGGCGGTGTCGGCATGGATGTCGTACAAACCGGTTAATTCCACCTCGCCCGCTTTTTGCATTTCGGTGTAAATGCGGACGTGATGCTGGCCCAACGATCCGGTTCCCAAAACTGCCACTTTAATCTTTCCCATGCCAAAGGATAGGGTTCCCAATCAAAGCTTCAAAGGGCAAATTCAAGGAGCAGCTCACTTGAAAATAGACCTTTTAACCCATGGCTCAAGGTTATTAGACTCTGGGTGTGCCTGTGAATTTGCAATTTGTACCGTTGATATTGGCAGCCTATTTCCTCGGGTCCATCCCTTTTGGGGTCCTCATGGCCCGGGCTCGCGGTGTGGACCTTCGCAAGCAAGGCAGTGGAAACATAGGAGCCACCAATGCCATGCGGGTTTTGGGCAAACCGGCCGGTTTGTCGGTTTTATTTTTGGATGCGCTCAAGGGTTATGCAGCCGTGCATTGGTTGCCAGAGCTTAACCAAGCGCTGGAGCCGGGTCATGGTGCGGTTCCAGAATGGGTGCCGTTGCTGGCCGGGATTGCCGCTGTTTTGGGCCATAATTACACCATTTGGCTGCGTTTCCATGGCGGCAAGGGAATTGCCACCACCGCAGGGGTTTATGCCGCTCTGGCGCCTTGGCCTTTGCTGCTGGCTGTTGGCGTCTTTGTCGTCATGGTGGCTCTCACGCGCTACGTGTCCCTGGGATCCATCGCTGCGGCTGTGGCTTTGCCCTTGGCGGTTTGTTTGATGTGCCCGGGGAATCCATCCCTGAAGTGGGTGACAATAGCCTTGGGAGTCATGGCTGTGGTCAAGCATCGCTCCAATCTTAAGCGGTTGCTCGCTGGAACGGAAAACCGCCTGGGTCAGAAAAAGACGGGAAGCTCATAATTCATGAAAATAACGGTTCTTGGAGCAGGTGCCTGGGGCACAGCACTGGCACATTTGTTATGCGAGGGTGTCAACGAGGTGACGCTTTGGGGCCATGACGCCTCCCGTCTTCAGGCCATCGCGCAAAGCCGATCCAATCATCTTTATCTGCCTGGCATTCAACTTTCCTCCAAATTAATTTGTGAACCGGATTTGGCACTTGCACTGAACAGCCCGGATGTGGTCGTCATGGCGGTCCCTTCCAAGGTGTTCCGTTCTTTGGCTGGAGAGCTTGGCGCCTTCCAGGGCATTGTGGTGAGTGCCACCAAAGGAATTGAAGCAGGGACTGGACTGACCATGTGCGGCATTTTGGCAGAATGCGCGCCAGGCGCCAAACCAGCAGCCTTGTCCGGGCCTACCTTGGCCTTGGAGGTGGCTTCTGGAGTGCCCAGCGCTATCACGGTTGCTAGCGGCCAGGCTGATGTGGCCACTTTTGTCCAACAGCTTTTCCACCGGCCAAGGTTCAGGGTGTACACGAGCACGGACCTCAAGGGGGTGGAAATGGGTGGCGCGCTCAAAAATGTGATCGCCATCGCCGCAGGCGTTTGTGACGGTCTGGGTTTTGGGGATAATTCCAAGGCAGCCCTGGTCACGCGCGGTTTGGCAGAAATGCGGCGGCTGGGCGTGGCAGTCGGTTCGCGCCATGAAACCTATACCGGATTGAGCGGCTTGGGTGACCTCATGGTCACGTGCTTTTCCAGACACAGCCGCAACCGCTCCTTTGGGGAACAGATTGGTCGCGGAAAAACCGTTTCGGAGATACTGAGCGTTTCCAAGTCGGTGGTGGAGGGGTATCCCACCGCCGCATCGGCCCATGAACTGACTGTCCGCCTGGGGGTGGATGCGCCCATATTGACGGAAATCAAGGCCCTATTGTATGAAGGTAAAAATCCCGCCCTGGTGCTGGAGCATTTGACCGCCCGGGATTCCAAAGCGGAATCGCCTTGAAATCCACAATCAAAAAATTTACGGACTGGAGAAAATCACCGGCGGGATGGGGGCCTGCCGCCATGCGGGCAGTGGACTGTGATTGCCACATTCCAGGCATTGCATGGTGTTGAAAGGGATATTGCAAGCCGGGCAGGCGCCCTGCGAGGCAAAGGGATCCAGGTTCGAGTGGCATTGCGGACAGCGCCACACATTACCGATCACCGGGGCTGCCTTGCAAAATGGACAGTGGCAATCCTCCCGGCGAGGCAATTGATCGCGGGACTTCAGTATGCCGGACTGTTTAAATCCCTGCCAGCACTGTATGAGGACGAATATCATTAAAGTCCCCAGCCAAAGCAATTGATGTTGGATTGCGTAATAGACAATAAGACAAGTCCCTGCGAAACCAATAAGCGAGGCAACCCTCAAGCTGTTGGCTTTGCCCATGAAAAACCACAGGATGGAGCGCAGGATTTGACCTCCATCCAGCGGGTAAATGGGTAACATGTTAAAAGCCAACAGGGTAATGTTTATGTAATAGATGACATGAACCCAGGTAAAGAGGTTGGGATAAGAATAGGACCAACCCAGGTGATTGCTGAAAGAGACCACCAAGGCGAGTAAAGGGGCAAGGATGACGTTCACCATCGGGCCAGCGGCGATGCTCCAAAGCTGTGCCCCGGGACGCGGGGGAGGAGATACATAAGCCACACCGCCCATGGGCCACAGGACAATGTCGTGGGTTTGTCCTCCGGTTTGGCGGCAGGCCAGTTGATGGCCAAATTCGTGAAGCAGGACAATAAAGAACAGCGCCAGCACCTCCATGATATTCCATCCGATTGAATTATATTCGCGCGGCAAACTGGCAAGGACAAAAAAGGCCAGGAACCATGTCCAATGCAAATAGACGGAAATGCCAAACAACCGAAAAATGCGCAGGGCGTAACGTTTTGTGGGCATTATAAAAGTTCCCGGATTTTGCACAGCAGTTCGGCGTGCGATTCCACTGCTGGCAAACCGGGAAAAGCCTTTTTGACGTTATCCGGGGCATGAATCAAAAAACCATGGTCTGAGGCAAGCAACATGGCTGTGTCATTGTAGGAATCTCCCGCAGAGAGGACACGGAAATTGAGGGATTTGAGCGCCAGGACCGATTTTTTTTTCTGGTCCGGCTGGCGCAGCACGTAACCGGAGATGCGCCCCCGGGTCACCTCCAAGCGATGGCAAAACAGCGTGGGCCAGTTCAACTGGCTCATCAACGGTGTGGCAAATTGCTCGAAGGTGTCTGAAAGGATGATGACGGGAACCCATTCGCGGAGCGTGTTGAGAAAATCCAGGGCGCCGGGCAGGGGACAGAGCGTGCCGATCACCTCCTGGATTTGAGTGAGCGTGATGCCATGGCGATCCAGGATTTCAATCCTGTACCGCATCAATTTGTCGTAATCCGGTTCATCCCGCGTGGTGCGGCGCAATTCAGGGATGCCGGTGCGCTCGGCTACGGCGATCCAGATTTCCGGCGTGAGCACGCCTTCCATGTCCAAAGTCACAAGAGTTTGCTGCATGGCGGGAGTTTTTCAAAAGGCGCGGGGTGTGTCGAGTCTTGCCCGGTCAATTTTCGGGCGGCGAATGTCCCTGCAAGGCTTCGGGATGGGCTTGGAGCAGGGAGTTCAATTCGGATCGTGCCGGCTTGAGCGAGGGCATGAGCCGCAGGCTGGTTTGAAATTCCCTTGCAGCCAATGTCCATTGGCCTTTTTTGGAGAAAACCTGGGCCAGCCGGTAATGGCCGCGGGCATCGCCGGGGGCCAATTGCAACTCGCGTGCAAATTCCTTTTGCGCCCCGTTCCAATCGCCGCTGTCCAGAAATGCCATGCCCAGATTGTAGTGGGCTTCGGCCACTTCGGGTTGCAGTCTCACGGAGATTTGATATTCCTGCAGGGCTTGGTTGGTTTGACCTGCGGCCATCAAGGTGGATGCGAGACAGTAGCGGGCGTAGGAATTGGAGGGATCCAGAGCCAGGGCGCGGCTCAGTTCTTTTTCCGCCAAAGGGTATTGCGCAAGGGTCTGGAAGGCAAAACCCAAGCCGGAGTGGTAGTCGGGATTATTGCCATCCTGGGCGGCTGCATCTTGCAAATGGGGCAAAGCTGCGGCGGCCTGCCCGGATTTCATCAGTATCATCCCCATGTTGTATTCCAACACCGGGTTGTGTCCGCCCAAGGCTTCCGCTGCAGCCCAATACGGCTGGGCATCGGCATTGTGGCCTTGGAGAATCAATATGCTCCCCAGCCCGAATTGGGCCGGATAAAAGCCTGGGCTTATCTCCACGGCCTTTTTGTACATCACCAGGGCATCAGCCTGGTTGCCCTGCTTTTGGCATCCCAACCCAAGGCAGTAATAGGCCACCCCGTTTTCGCCGGTCACTTCCAGGGTGTGGCCGAACAGGGTGAATGTGTTTCTCCAGTATTGTATCTGGCGGTAGGTGAGCACCAGGCACGAGGCCAGGACCAGGGCGCTCACCACCCGCACCCCCACCTGCGCCGTCCTTCGGATCGCTTCCTTCTGCGCCAGCCCGTCAGCCACTCCCCAGACCATCGCCACAAAAAGCCCGATAACCGGCAGGTACATGTAGCGGTCCGCCATGGATTGGGCTCCGACCTGCACCAAGCCAATGGTGGGAACCAACATGCCCAAAAACCATAGCCAGCCCATGATCAGGCTGGGAAACCTTCTCCACCAAACCAAAAACAAAAAAGTCCAAGTCGCCAGAAAAACCACGGATACTCCAACCAAAAACAGTGGCAGATGCTCGCGGTAAGGGTAAAGAAGGGACAGGCCTGCTGGAACCAATGCATCGGACGCATACCGCAGGTAAGACCATAATGCGTTTCCAACGCGGTAGCTCAAGGGCAAGGCGGCCACGCTCATCATGGCGCCAGCCTGTTTTTGGGCTAGGAACGTGACAACGGCATCACATCCGGCAAGTATGAAAAACGGGATTTTTTCCAACACCAGCGGAATGGCTGCTTTGCATAGGATGATCCATTCCGGCTTGGGAGCAGGTCCGGTGCCGGGGATTGGTTTGATCCATCGCTGAAGGGGCCAGAAATCAAGCAACAAAAGAACAAATGGCAGGGTGACTGCCATGGGCTTGGACATCAGGGCACACCCGAAAAGTAGAATTGCGGCGACGTAGGTTCGTGCTCGGGGCATCCTCGCATAACAGGTATAAGTTGCCAGGGTTAAAATAAAGAAGAACCCGCAGAGGACATCCTTGCGTTCGGAAGCCCAAGCCACGGATTCCACATGTTGTGGGTGCCAGCCAAAGAGGGCGGCCACCATGAAGCAGCGCCAGTTCTGCCCCGTCATCAGGCGCAAGGCCATGAACAGCAAGGCCGTGTTCAAGGAATGCAAAAAAGCATTCATTAAATGGTGCCAGCCCGGTTCAAGACCAAACAGTGAGCAATCCAGCATGTGCGATATCCAGGTCAGCGGATGCCAGTTCGCCTGGTAAAATGTGCCAAACGCCCACCTTATTCCCCCTTGGGTCAGGCCCCGGCTCACCTCCGGGTTTTCCGTGATGTAACCCTGGTCATCAAATTGGATGAAATCGTTTTTGAAGGTGGGAAGATACAGGAGAAGCGTGGAGACAAACAGGAATGCCGCCATGATCCATGCCTGGCGCAGGGCTCTCCGGGCCTCCACTGCTGTGGTTGAATCCTTGGCACCTGTTGTCACAATGCTTGCGGAGTGGCCCGCCGGCTCTCGAATTCAAGCCAATGGGTGTATCCCACGGACAGCGCCAGGTCGCGAGCCTCGGCAAAGTTCATGCCCACCTCGGAGGGTTGATGGGCGTCTGATCCGAATGTGATGCTCACGCCATGACCCCGCGCCATTTCGAGCAATTCGCGGCTGGGATAAATTTCACGGCAATCCTTTCGCAGGCCGGCTGTGTTCAATTCCACCGCACACCCGCGCAGGGCCGCCGCCTTCAAAAATGGTTCGTAGAGCGGACGGCAATCATTCACGGGCCGGATTCCAAATTTTTTGGGCAGGTCGGCGTGACCGATGATGTCAAACAAGCCCGAGTCCGCCGCTTGGGCCAGCCGATCAAAATACATCTTCCAGACCACATGCGCCTCGTGCTGGCGCCACTGGGAGATTTTAGCCGGATTATCCACGTCCCAGGTGTCGGTGACATAATGAACGGATCCAATCAAGTAATCCCAAGGGTGCCTGGATGCCAGGTTCCGTATCCAAGCTTCCTGTCCCGGCAGGTAATCCACTTCCAATGCCAGCCGGATTTTTAACTCGGGCACTGCCCGCTGGGCGAATTGCACCTTGGCGACATATTCATCCAGTTGATCCATGCGCATGCGCCATTCATCAAAATCATCCCTTTCCATTGGGGAATGGTCTGAAAAACCAATTTGGCGCAGCCCCAGGCTGGCAGCCTGGCGAGCGTATTCCACCGGTTCACCGCTGGCGTGGCGGCATAACGGCGTGTGCATATGATAATCCGCAGGCTGCAACATGGCCGGATTCTCGGGTGTTGCCGGGAGGTTTTCAAGCGCGTATTCACCACGTGCAGAATGGCATCTTGAAATCTGTCTGAAAATCACGATGCGAGCCGCGGTTGGGGGTATTTGTATTCAACCGGGGTACGGGCGGACAGGATCGGGATTTTTTCCCGCAGCCTACTGCCGTGGCGGGCAAAGGCGGCGTCGAGACTTCGGCACGAGTGTTTGATCATCTCTCATCGCCCTTGTTAACGCAGGAATCAGTGCCTTGGCACCTTTTGATGCATCGCCGCGATGCTTGAATGAACGGCCTAAATGAGGTATTCAGGCAAATTGGTCTAATTCCTGCTCATTGCTCGGCATTAGCTGTTGTCCATATTTTTGTACTGTTTTTAACAAGTTACATAAAGATGCCATGCATATACCTATCGAGAAGCTGAACCCGGGTCTGAAGCGCCGGCCCACCACTGCCATTTCAAATGTTCAACAACAGGGCTGGCCTCAACCTCCTCCGATCCGGTTGGATCCGATTGTGGCTCAATTGGCACAGATTTCCCGCCGTGTGCCCTATGCAAACGTCGCGAAAGGCGTTCCATTTTCTCCCCTGAACGATTAATTTTTGCGGGTCCTCCCCGTACCCGCCCATAATGGACTCCCCAAGTCCAGATCATACGGGGTGGACCCCAACGATTTCACCCATAACGATGTTTGAGGGGTGACCTGGATTTATCCTTCAACGGCTTTTTAACACTCCTTGCCCCCAAAAGTGCGATCTGAAACGGCCTTCAGGTATATTGGCAATCCTGCTATCCCAAGACCAAGTGGCTGAATTTCATCCATGCTGTCCAATTTTTTCGATGGAGCGGTTTTGAAATCTTGAACCTTGTCAGATACTCCGGAGGTGGTTCATCGTTAGCTCGTTGCAAATGGGGCGGTTTTTTTCACATGGAGAACCTGTTGTATGTCTCAGTTGGATTTTTTTTTCGGTGACGACCATTTCCGTGTAACTCACTGTGGTTGCCTCTGTACGGTGCATGCAGATGGAGTAGGGGCCCTGATCCGGCAGATGGGACCCGTGAAACCGCCTCAACCAAATCAATTGTCCCGCATCATTTTCGTTTTGAGCAGCATTAAAAGTTTCAGAGCGGATTTTTTGAGCTCCTGGCTCATCGTGGCCTGAAGAAATCCAGATGCCGGTGCGCCAAGGATGTTCGAGAATTGAAACATCCCTCAAATCCCAGCGCCATTCAAACACTTCACGGCTGGCGCTGAAAATTCCGATCAGTCTGAATGGGTTTGTTTTCTGCAAGGGCATCGTTGCGAGACGCCACTCCCAATCCTGCCGGTTATCGCATGCAAGCATTTCGGGAATCAGGCGACCGCGGCTTTCGATGGAACCTTCAACCCGTGTTGGGATGGCGTACCAGTTCACGATGGCGCAGCCCAGCCCAACATCGTTGACCCCCACCCAAGCGCCACCGCCGGGTTCAAAAGGATAAAGTGCCTGTCGCTTGCCCAAAAAATGCAGGTCAGGAGGCAAAGATTTGACCCGGCTTCTTTGTTCGTCCCGGTTCATTCCCAGGGCAAATCCATTTTTTCGGGCGAGAAAAGTGACGGTACACATGGTTCGAAATCCGGATCGCCAGATCAACTTTTCGGGTTCCGGGTGTTTTGAAATTGGCTGGTGAGGATTCCCCCAAAACCCGTTTTGTTGGCGCCGTAGATTCCTTTTAAAGTCATCAAAGGACAGTGACCTCAGGTGATTACTTGCAGGGAACGGTTGATTCCTGGCGTTGGTGATGGATTGTGGATGGCGCCATGCCGAAATCCCCGGGCAGCTTGATATCCATTGACAGAGTCATCAGGCGGATGATGGCATAATGATGAGTGGCGTGGGCCGTTGCGTACATAACTTCCCTTCCCAAGGTGGATTGGGCTTCTTGGGGAATGGTTGAGTAAGGATTTGTCTGGGAAATCGCCCGCATGGGCTGGTCCCAATTCCGCGCTTTTAATGCCAGGAAATTTCCCCTGAGCGCTTTCGTGGCAGCCAGTGCTGCCTGGCGATCCATTTCCACCAGTGTGCCCCTTTTGCGTTGGTCATAGTTCACCTCGGGGCGATCACAGGAGTTGAGCAATAGTTGAAAATGATCCAAGACATGCCGGTAATGGCCGCCCATGGTACCGCCAAATTGTTGGAAGGCTGGTTTACGGTATTGGTCGTCTGTCATTTGATCCAACATCGCTTCACCCTGGCTCAAAATTGCCAGGACAGATTCCATATGGTTTTGATTCGGAGTTTCCAGATTCATGACAATATAGGAAATGGGTTGGTAAGTGTTTGTGACATTTGTGTGAAAATATTCAAAGTCGGCCTCCATTGAAAGCGGGTTATGTTAATGGAGAGCGAAAGAGTTCCGCTTTTTGGGCGGGGTTCAAATTTGGATCATGGCCGGAAATTGGCCCTTTCCGCATTGTAGATGCCTTTGCACCCATTCCAATGCACAGGGCAGGGGTTCGTTCGCGTTTCATTATGTCAAAGTCCCGTCTTTCATGATACCAAGTCGGTTGGAAGTTTGTTTCCTTACGGGAAAAATGAATTTGTTCTTAAAATTTGCCGGGTTCTGGCTGAAAGAGATTTGGAGGGAGTTGGGGGTGACCGATTCGGAATGATAAAGGCAGGCCAGCATGGGCGAAAGATTTGAGAAGGTGGCCTGGTTTTGTGGTGGTTCGGGCCTGGGCTTTTGATCAAAGGCAGCAATCCGCTTCACCATGATCAATCAGTTCTTATTGAGACCGCATTTTCATGTTCTGGACAATTATTCCCATGAACCTCATGGTGCAGTCATGAAAACTTTCTGCTTCAGGCCATCGCTTTGGGTTCAATTATTTTTGAAATCCGGCATTCCCGGGCTTGCAGCGCTGCTCCTGGCATGGCATGTCTGCGGCGGCATGGCCACGGAAACCAATTTCCTGTCTCCCTATTGCTACCCGGATAATGACCTGGGAGCCACCTGGCAGCCTTCCCGGACCTGTCTGAAACTTTGGGCCCCCACCGCCTTGGCGGTATCTGTAAAATGGTTTTCTGATCCGGTTACCTCCAGGTTTTCCCTGTTGCCAATGACATTGCAATCCAACGGCATTTGGTTCCTGACTATCGAAGGAAACCAGGCCGGGCGCTATTATCTTTACCAAATCACCCTGCCTGGCTCCGTTCCTGGTTCGGTCAGGATCACCGAAGTGAATGATCCCTACGCAAAAGGTTCATCGGCCAATTCAGGGCGCACCTTGGTATTCAATCCTGCGGACACAGACCCTCCGGGTTGGATGGAGGATCATTTTGTTGGTCTCCGACGGAACACGGATGCCATACTATACGAGGCGCACGTGCGTGATTTCACCGTAAACCCACAGTCCGGGGTAAACCCGGAATGGAGAGGCAGGTTTCTTGGCTTTGCCCAATCAGGAACCGTGAATAGCGCAGGACTTGCCACCGGGTTGGATCACCTTGTGGAACTGGGCATTACCCACGTTCACCTCCTGCCTGTTTTTGATTATGCCGGAGGGGATGAAAGACAGGGACCTGGGTCCTACACCTGGTATGACTGGGGCTACGATCCCGTGCTTTATGACAACTTGGAGGGGTCATATTCCACACAGCCCAACGGAACATCACGGCAAGCGGAGTTCAAAAAATTAATAATGGCCCTGCACCGCCGTGGAATTGGAGTGGTCCTGGATGTGGTTTTCAACCATACCGATGCTGTCGGGGACGCCCCCTTTTCCATTTTTGACAAAATTTACCCGGGCTACTTTTATCGCACCGATGCGGCGGGGCATCCCGCCAATGCCAGCGGTTGTGGGAATGAATTTGCGTCCGAACGTCCCATGGCGCGGAAGTTCATACTGGATTCCATCCAATATTGGATGCGTGAATACCATGTGGACGGTTTTCGTTTTGATTTGATGGGCTTGCTGGACCAGACCACCATGAAGGCTGTATATAAGGCGGCAAAAGCCATCAATCCTTCCGCCATCATTTATGGCGAAGGTTGGAGCATGGAACAGGTCCTTCCACCGGATCAAATGATGACCCAATCGGCGGTGCAGGGGACTGGGGTGGCGGCGTTTAACGACGGGATCCGCGACAACATCAAAGGAGATGCCGGAAACGCCTCGGCCCGCGGGTTTATCCAGGGATTGGCTCCTCCGTATGGAGGGATGGGCATGTTTTATTTGAATTTGAAGGGTCAAGGCACCGGGCGCGGGCCGGGGGTCATTCCTGTTTTTTCTCCCAATGAAACCATCAATTATGACTCCGTGCATGATGATTTATGTTTGTGGGATAAAATCGCCGCCTCTGCGGCTGACCAGCCGGAAACCATCCGCGAGCAGATGGACCAATTGGCTGCCGGGATCATTCTCACGGCCCAAGGCGTTCCATTTCTGCATGCCGGGGATGAATTCCTCAGGTCCAAACAGGGTGTGGCCAACAGTTATAACAATAATGATCCTGATGTGAATCCGATCCACTGGGACCTGAAAACAGCGCACGCCGGGGTGTTTCGCTTTTACAGGGGCCTTGTGGCCATGCGGAAGGCTCATCCCGCGTTTCGCATGGATCAGGCTGCGCAGGTCAACGCATGCATGGAATTTGTGCCTGGCCTGGGAGATCATCTGGTGGCTTACGTGCTGAAGGATCACGCCAATGGTGACGTATGGCGAAATATACTGGTGGTTTACAATGGATCGGGCGCGAAGCGACAGGTGGCCATCAGTGGAAAATGGCAGGTGGTGGCCGATGCGCGTGATGCCGGTGTGGACGACTTGCGCACAGTTTTTGGGCCCGTGTCCGTGGAGCCTTTTTCCTTATTGGTGGCCCATTCTGCAGATTCCATATCCTTTTTGAAACAGCCGCCCCTGACCAATTGAACGCGGTGGAGTGACAGGAGAAGCAAAATTTGCCCGGATTCACAGATATTGCCTTTCCACCCGTTGGTTCTAGCAAGTGGATCTACATCCAAAAGGGATTGCGAAATCAACCCTTTGATTCTTTTCCGTTCCGCCTGGCCTGACGCGGTCGTGGGTTCTGGTTGGATTTTTGCTTTTGATTTTGAGGTGGCTGCTCGCGGAGGGAAACCAGTTCGGGCAAGGTGTCCGGTGCGGGTGCAATTTCTGGCTGGGGCCTGGTCTGTGGAGAGAGTATCACCATCAGCAGCAGACCCACGAGGCAGGTGAGCGCTGTAAAAACACCGGCAAGGCTGATGTTCCGAAGGCCTGGCGGTGGGAGGAATTTGAATTCCACCTTATGCAAACCGGGTGGAATTTGCACTCCCTGCATCAAAAAATTGCATCGCAACAAATGGGCGGCCTGGCCATCCACCCACACCTTCCAGGCGGGATCATACCGATCATTCAACATCAGAATACTGGTTGTGCCAGCCTTGGCCCGCAGGACCACGTCCTTCGGGGAATATTGCTGTATTTCCGCCGCTTCCACCGGGTTTGTCGCATTGTTGGAAGGACAGTCCGGGGCGGCTTCATCCACAATCATCTCAGTTTCCGGGTTAAAAGTCGGATTGAAAAGCTTGTCCAAAACCGATTTGTCCTGAGTGTCGTTGTCCCAGTGGGCATAAACACACGCTCTCGGCAAAATGTTGCCCATTTCAAAAAGTGAAAAAAGCCCATTCGATGAAAGGGAAACCGTAAAGTCTGCCGGGTCGTGTGTCTGGTATGGGGCGTTGGCTTTGGGCACAATATCAAATTGTATCAGGGGTTTTAGGGGGTGTTCGAAAAGGTTTGAATTGTCTTCCCAGACCGTCTCCAACTCCGAGGGTCCGAGCATGTATCGTGTGTTGGTGAGTTGCCAGGCGCGAAGGATGGGGGTCAGGGAATTCGTGGTCTGTGTGGGGTCATACCGTTTTTGGTAAGCGGCGAGATCCTCCGGCAGGCGTGGTATGGATACCATGTCAAAGGCCTGAATGTTATAGTAGGGGAACTGGTGTTGGAGCCACTCCACCTTGTAAAGATTCCGGATTAAATTCAGGGGCGGCGGCAGTCGCATGGGCACCAACACCACGCGTTGATCTTGGGGCTGTTGTCTCAAATAATCCAGCACTGGGTTGGTGGAATATTTTTCCTTGTAATCCACCGGCACAATCCACGGCAGATTGGCCCGCCCCAAATCCACCAGCAGAAAAAGCAGAATGACCAAAGCACCCAGCGAGCGGCGTTTTCCCGAAAAGGCGCCTGTCTTCAAGAGGATGATCAAACAGGCTGCTCCTGTTAAAAAAACCGCCCCCCAGCCAGCCGCACGGATGCTGAAATCCGCATCCAAATCCGCCAGGGAGATTAACCGTACCGATTGAAGGTATTCCACCAGGTCCGAGCGGTGGCTGGCGTAGGCCATCCAGGCAAAAATACTGGTCAGAGCCAGCGCCACGCACACCAGTACTCCATGCCGTTCCAATCGGGCCGCCCGTGCAAGCCAGCCGGGTGTTCCTTTTCCCCCTGCGGCCACGGCAAGTTCCTTGGAGGACAGGTAACGGCGGTCCATGGCGTCCAGGCCCAGGGCAAATAAAACCCCCATGGCTACGTCAAAGACATAGAGGAATTTAGTGGGATTGCGGATCGTGGAGACGTAGGGGAGCTGATAAAAAAGGTGGTAAAAAGGAGCGTAATGGCCCAAAGCGAGCATGAGAGAGACAGTGGCCAATCCCGAATAAAAAATTACCCAGCCCCTGAGCCGCCGGTCAAACACCGGGTTTTTGCGAACCAACAGCGCGCCAACCGCCCAAAGGCCCACCAATAAGGTTAATGCGCCCACATAATTGCCCCCTCCTGTGTAACGGATAAAACCCAGGGGTGGAGGCCCCTGACTTCCATTTTCCAAAAAGGTGTCCCAGGCCGCATCGCGCCCCATGTTTCCCCAATAGTTACCGCCATTTGGGGTGTCCATCCGATATCCAAACAACCCAGGAACAAAAAGTCCTAAAACCTCAGCCTTGGGGAGGCTCCACTGGGTTGCCCAATGCCAGCGATCCGCCTTGGTTTGAGAGTCTTGCGCCGTGCCTTGAACGTTGTGAATGGAAAATTGAATCAGTCCCTGGACGGATTGCGCCGCCAGAAAAAAAGCCAGTGCAGTCACCACGCCAAGCCTGCCCAGTCCGACCACCACATTTTTGACCCTGTCCCCCTGCTGATGAAGAGTTTGAAACACCATGAACAGGACCACCACCAAGCTAAGGATGGCTCCCACATCTGCCGCCTCCACCACTGCTTCCCCCACTGCAAAACCGGCCAGGGCAAGTCGCAACAAGGTTTGCCCGGGTTTAACCCTGGCCAGAGCGGCCATCGCCAAAAAGGTCATTGCCAACGCAAAATCATGGGCGGCCACACCCCAACAGGCGACCGAAAAGCAGCTTGAATTCAGCATCATTGCCATCCCGCCCGCGACACAGGCCAGCATGCTCAAACCCAGCTCGCGAAAAAAACACCAGCTTCCCAAACCCAGGAGCAGAAGGGACGTGAACGCGTAAAACTTGGAAAAATAGACGGGCCCCAGAAGCCATTGTAGAACAAAGGTCAGTCCGGGCGCAGCCGGCCCGGTATCCAGACCCACGGAATTTAAATCCGACCAGCATCCGGAGAAACGTCCCGGCATGGCATGGCATGCCGCCATCAATTCCCCGAGCGGGCCGTCATTGGAAAATAAAACCTTCCCGGGAATGATTGCCGGGAGGAACAGGCACAATAATATGGCCCCAAATAAAAAGGACGCGGTTCCCCAACCTCCCCGGAGGAGCCTGTCCATCAAACCAGATAATTTCATCTTATCGCTGTCCCGATTCCTCCGTGCCTGCCTCCGCCCGGCTCCAGTGTGAAAGGTCCCTGCCCAGCAAAGCGCTTAATGCCTCCACCTCGCCCTGCATCTCGCGGCGGACATTGTTTTTCAGCCTGGTTTCAAAAGGAGCCCGGATGGCGGGGCGCACATTCATGGAGCATAGTCCAAGGCCGGCTTTTTGCACCAGCTTGAAAAGCGGTGCGGGCAGCCAAGTGCGCAGTTTGACTGCCGAGCTCCGCAGCCATGGATCCTGCAACACTCCCCGCAAGAATTTGCTTTTCACTGTTTGGTTGCCATTGATGATGTCGAAACTCATTTCCGCCGGAATGCGCGCCGGATCCAATCCAAGGAATTTTACCACATCCCGGTAAACCTCTCCGGTTCGCTCCGCAAAATCGTCCCAGAGGATTACCTTGACCTGTTTGCGCCCAAACGCATCCAGATACCTTTTCACTTGATCCGCGTAACACGCCGTCCGGTAATAATCCAATCCCTGCGGAAAATAGGCCTGGCGCGAAAGTTGATGGCCTTGACGCCGGTCTTTTACTGCTTCCAATGCCTGTCCAAAACTTTCCAAATGTTCATTCCCATCGCACAAAAACTGGTGGTACATGGAATACATCATCATGGTCGGTTCTCGAAGCATGATTATGATGCGCGCCTCCGGATTGAAGGCCTTAATTTCAGACGCCGCCAGTTCGGATCGCAAATACCAGACCGAACATTCTCCCACACACTGCCGGGAGGCACCCTCTCGGAATTCGGAGGCGTATGCAGCGGTGTCTCGACGGTAAAATTGGGGCCCAAATTTCAAATCCCCGCCAAAATGATGCATTTCCTTGCGTGCCATAAAAACATCCGGATGAGCGGCAAGGTACTGATTCAATGCCGTGGTTCCGCATTTTGGGGCTCCGACAATGAAAAAATTGGGGGTCTTATTGGGAGGAATAGAGTGAACCGGGTGTGGATGGGCGGAAAGAGGGTCCAGTTTCGCCAGGGTTTTCGACATACTTCGCTTTCGCTTCGCATTTCATATGCCATGTTTTAGGAGCTCCGAGCTGACGCATCTTTCTTCTTTCAAGTTTTTAAAGCTGGAACTACCAAGGCAGACAATAATGCCCCTGTTTACGCCCATTTTTGGTTTTTTTTGGCCGCCAAGGGATCCTGATTTTTGCGAAATTTCCAAGGAAAATCAAACGGTGGTTCCTTGAACACCTACTAGGAGTGAATTGTTTGGTGGTATTTGGGTGTATTCACCCAATGAGGTTGGGTGGTTGCACCCAATTTATTTGGGCAATTTCGCCGCAGGCGGAATTTTCAGTAAAATGCCCGGGTGGTTATCGGGCGCAGAATCAGTTTAAACCGGGCGGCCTTGGGGAAAACACGTTAAAATCAATGCCGTTCACCGTGGTGTTTTCGCCGTACACACTGATGTAAAAATACTTGCCCACGAGATCAAAGTCAGGCAAAAGGGAGAAGTCAAACCAATCATGCATGGCGGGCGGCATCAGGCGAGATTGAATTCCAGAGACTGGAGTGTTTTTCATCAGTTTGAATGCTGTTTTCAAACTCTCGGCTTGGTTTTCGTACCCCAATAATCCTCCGTGGTCGCCGCCAATCTGGGCGATGGCATCGGCCAATCCTGGTAAACGGCTCAATGGTTGCGAAGGACCATCGGCGCTTCGGAGGTATTGTTCCAGCATGCCATCGTCCGTGCTCAGGGCTACGTACACCCCACGGGAGGTGACCAATAGTGGCGGGCCATTCACCAGGGAGCCATCTGGCCTATGGCGGGGATGGGACATGATTGAATAGATTTTATGCCCCATGTAATCCCTGGGCTCAGGCGCTCCCTCCTGACTGGACACCATGGCGGCAATCACATTGATGGCCTGAATAACCTGGTCTGGGTGGCTGACCTTGAACAGTGTCAGGTTGGGTGGATTGGCCAATTGAGACAGTGTGTCCCCCAAGGGTTCCCCCTGGTAGCTGATCAGGTCATCTCCCAAGTTGCCAATAAGGTAGGAACGAAGGTCAAAACCCGGGTCTTTTTGCTGTGCCGAGGTGTTGGCCAGGTCAATGATGGAGTTCAAATAGGAAAGACCACTGGGTGAGAAGGAGGAGACGAGCTTTTCCGCAGTGGCCCATGCCTGCTGGCCATCCAGACGAAGTCGGGAAAATTTGACCACATCGGCAGGCACAAAAGACGGCACCGAGGCATCTCTTTGCGGCAGGGCCAGAAGCGAAACAAGCCCAGAGCGGTTTTCGGCAGGCGCGTTCAAATGGATGTTCAAATGCGACCCATCCATTGACTCGCGCAAGGTCAGGCTGAGCGACTTCAATGAATCCAATCCCAAGGTCTCAAGGATTTTAACCATGTTTTGGCTGCGGCTGAAGGCCGAAGAATCCTCGCCGGAATCACTTCCGGATTTTTCAGCCAATTCAACAAGGTGGTGGATATCCATCCATGCAAAGTAGGTGGGTTTGTCACGGAACTGGTTAAGCTGGTCGGAAACAAAAATAGGGTTGTCTTTCAAGGCCGGTTCGGAGCCGCCCCGGAGATGACCCACCACGGGTTCCAATGCATACTCCGAATTGCCAGCCACCAGCATGCTTTGGTATTGGGCCAAATACACCTCGGTGGGAGGTTCCGGCTTGGGCTGGACTCCTATTTCCGAAACTTGCGGACGTTGGGGCAGCAGTGCAGCAAGATCATTCGAAGAAAGGGTCAACACCGTGAAATCCACTCCGCGAATCTGCTTGGTGCGCAGGTTGCGTCCGCTATCCCTCCATTTCTTGATCAATGCCGTCAGGTTGGTGTGGAGGGCATCCGATTGGTCTTTTGCGTCCAAAAGAAACACGAATGCCGGCGGGGCAACCGTTTGTCCAACCGGGGCGGCAGCCATGCCAAAAGTGAGCTGGCCATGCGGCAGGGTCATGAAGTTTTGCAGGGGTATTCCAACGTTGGCTTGAACCGGCGCCAGAAACTGGCTGTTGATTTTGTCCATGAAGTGGTCCCGAAACGGTTTCATGGCCGGGTCATTCCAAAACATCAACTGCGGGGAAACCCGGGATGCCTCCCGCAAGGCATCGAAATCAGGAATGGTAAAGACAAATAGTGCGTCCTCGGGCAAAAGCGCCTCCGCAGGTGGCATGGCGGCCTGCAATAATGAGCACTTAACAAAACAAAGGATGTAAATTGCCAACAGGATGGGGCGAAAGGGCGTCATGATTTGGTTATTTTCAGTTTTCAAACTCGTGTGGAAGAACACCGGATGGAACAATCGCCAACACCGCATTCCCTGGCAATGGCTGAAAATGCACAAGGCCTGATCTGCCTTTCATGGGCTGGTCTGAAGATGGGTTGACGTGCGGCTCGGGGGTTGGAGATACCGATAGGGATTATTGGGGTTGTCTGTTGAGTAGGCAAAAGCATCCCGATGATCCAGAAAATTTTTCACCAATTCAACCGGGATGGCAAACCCCAAACCCTCCCCGAAAGTGATTTTCATGTTAGTGACGCCCACCACTTCTCCAGCCAGGTTGAACAGGGGGCCACCGCTGTTTCCCGGGTTGATCTGGGCCGTGGTTTGGAGGTATAGCTCGCCCTCCAACTCCCGGGTTTTTGTGCTGATGATGCCCTGTGTGACAGTGCGCTCCAGACCCAACGGACTGCCAATCGCAAACACGGTTTCGCCCACGCTTAAATCATCCGAACTCCCAAGGCTGACCGCCTTGAAACGTGGCGCATTGTGGTCCTGGATCTGCAGCAGGGCCAGGTCGTGGAATTTGTTGATGGCAATAATTTTAATCTGCTTGTAGATCTCCCGGTCCAGGTTCCCATCCTTTTGCCGGTACACCTCCACGGAAATTTCAGTTTCACCCTCAATCACGTGAAAATTGGTGATGAGGAATCCGTCCGGGTTGATGAAAAATCCAGACCCCAAACCCTCCGGGGTTCTGACCTGGACCACGGCTTCACCAATTTGCTTGACCAGGCTGCTGACATCGTGGGCCTCGAAAGGCCGGGCTGTTCCATCATAAAACTGACCATGATCCACGGCTGCGGCAGAGGGGACCACTGCTTTTGCCTTTTGGCTGATGACACCCGTGATGAAACTCCGGGGAATGACCAAAACGGTGTAGCCCACGTCCACCACCAGTGAATCGGGTTTCTCAGCTAGAATCTGGCCCGTAACGGCTTTTTGGTCCTTGAGTTGGATTGTGTCACCATGCCCAGCCACCACCCCGCTGGCCAGCAGGGCACAAAGGACGGCGTTTTGTTTCAACGACATTTGCATGACTCTAAACCAGAGATTTGAATTTGACAAGCCGCCAGCCGTTCAAAAAAATCCCGGATTTCGCTTCCGGGATTTCTTTTCACCAGCCATTTGTTAGGGCACACTCCGCCCGGTGATTGACACGCCTGAATCCTTAATCCGTCTCATTGATGCCATTCAAAAAGTTCCCTGGGTGGCCATGGATACCGAGGCAGACAGCCTGCATGCCTATCCTGAAAAAGTCTGCCTTATCCAGATCACCACATCACTGGGAGACGAACTGGTGGATCCCCTGGCCGGGCTTAACCTGCAGCCGTTTTTGGAGGCGCTCAAGGCCCATGAATTGATCTTTCATGCCGCTGATTATGATTTGCGGCTCCTCTGGAAGCATCACCGTTTTTTGCCCACCACCATTTTTGACACCATGCTCGCGGCAAGGCTGTTAGGCGAACGCCAGTTTGGCCTGGGGCACCTTGTCCAAAAGTTTCTGGGCATCACCTTGGACAAAGGTTCTCAAAAGGCGGATTGGGCGCGCCGGCCACTCACCGAAAAGATGGCTGCCTACGCCCGCAATGACACTCATTTTCTCAAGGACCTGGCGGATGTATTTGGCAGGGAATTAAATGCCAAAGGCAGGCTCGCTTGGCATCAGGAATCCTGCCAGCGCCAAATCATTGAAGCGTCCGAGCCTTCCGAGGTGGATCCGGAAAAAATTTGGAGAATCAAGGGGAGCGCTTTTCTGGATCGCCCGGCACTGGCTGTGTTGAGAGAGCTTTGGCGCTGGCGTGAGGGCCAGGCCATCGAGTCCAATCGCCCGCCGTTTTTTATCTTGTCCCACGAAATCATGGTTGATTTATCGCGTGCTGCCGTCAGCGGCAGTCCCTTGGACCGCCTGATTCCGCAACGCATGCACCCGCGCCGCAGGGAAACCCTGGCAACGGCCCTTCGAAAGGGCTTGGCAACACCGTCTTCAAACCTGCCTCCCATTTTGCGTCACACATCCAAGCGGCCATCCGAGCAGGAATTTCAGCGTTTTCGCGAGCTTGAAAAGCACCGGGATCAACAAGCATCGGCGCTTGACCTGGACCCCACCTTGATTGCCAGCAAAGCGGTATTGGGTGATTTGGCGCGTGACTGGGATGGGGAATCGCCCAAGTTGATGTCCTGGCAGCGAAATCTGCTCCAAACCCCTCAATTGACCAACCGTTGATGCGCACCCCTTAATTCACCAACTCGAAGGCGTAACCCTTCAAGTACTCTGTCTCGGGAATCATGGGAATGATGGGGTGATCTGGTGACTGGGAGAAAAATGCCACCTGCCTGAGAACTTTGCGCGTGTCGTAAGCCGCTGCCAGCACCGTGTCCAGGAACAGCCCTGCGTTGACATGGTGGGAACAGCAAAAGGTGGCCAGCATACCCCCGTGCTTGAGCAGTTTGAGCGCCCGCAGGTGAATCTCCTTGTAGCCTCGCAGGGCGTCTGGAACAGAGGCGCGGTTCCGTGTGAAGGATGGTGGATCCAGAATGATGGAATCAAAACACGGCACCACCTTCTCGTGGGGATTCACCGCCGTCCGCGCTTTCAGCCAGTCAAAGACATTCACCGTCTCGTAAGTGCATTTACCGGCAAGATTGTTGGCTTCGCCATTTTTGCGCGCTGCTTCAATGGCTGCGGCGCTCTGGTCCAGCATGTGTACGGATTCGCAGCCCGCCCGGGCCGCGTGCAGGCCAAAACCACCCAGAAAACTGAAACAATCCAGAGCCCGGCCTCCGCGCGCCAGTCGTGCGGCCGCCTCGTAATTGGACTGTTGGTCCAGATACATTCCCGTCTTGTGCCCCGCGGCCAAATCTGTTTCAAAAACCAATCCATTCAGTTTGACCCCCACCTTGGTAACCGCCTCGCCGGCTAGCAAACCATTGCTGGGTTCCAAACCTTCAAATTTTCGAGCGGTGACATCGCTGCGCTCAAGGATGGCGCGCGAATTGAAAATCCTTCCCAGGGCTTCGACGATTAACCCTTTCCTGACTTCCATGCCCAGGGCCGAGATTTGAACCACCAACACGTCCTCATACTTGTCCACGATCAATCCACTCAAGCCGTCGCTCTCTGAATTCACCACCCGGAAGGAGGTGGCGGCCGGCATGTGTCGCTTGCGCACATCCAAAGCTTTCCGGATGCGCTCCTCAAAAAAGGCGGCGTCCATCTCCAAACGGTCCGTGGCAATCATCCGCACCCGGATTCTGGACTTTGAATTGTGCATTCCCACCCCCAGCAAACGTTGACGATGATCCTTGACCTGAACCAAGGCCCCGTCCTCGGCAGGTTGGGTTTGCCTCAGAATCTCACCGGAATAAATCCAGGGATGTCCCGCCACAATTCGGTCGGCTTCGCCGGGCTTTAGTATCAATGTTGCAAGGGCTTTCATCAGTTTAGATTGCTTGGGGTTTTCTGCCACGGAGGTGTAGCCCCGCATGCTCACTTAGAATACAGGATTTTTACCCGCCGTCCAAGGGAATATCAGGTCGTCTGCGCAAGTGCGGACAGGATCGTTGCTCATCCCCATGGGAGTTCGTTTGGCCCCGATGGGATGCCCCGCCGGCGCGTTGAGCCTGACAGAAAAGGACGATGCGAGCGGTTTCGTGGCGCAGGATTCAAGGATTTAAACATTTACCCGCGCGGTTGATTGAATTGGGTGGCAAAAGATTGCTCCACCATGGTCTCTCCTTTACCAGAGAAGTTGCGTGGCTGAGATTTTTTAAAAGGTTCTAACGCTGAATTTTTATCAAAGCCGCCAGCAATGCCAGCCATTCATCTTCGGTGGTTTCCCAGCCAGCGCTGAAACGGACGGATCGCACCGCAATGGTGGGCTTGAGACCCATGGCCGATAACACATGGGAGGGGTCTTCCTTCCCGGTTGTGCAGGCAGACCCGGTACTTACGGCAAACCCGGCTTTGTCCAGGCGGTTCACCCATTGAAGTTTACGATCGCCATCGGGCATGATCACGGACACCGTGTTCCACAATCTGGGCTGGCTTGCCCCCACCACCATGGTTCCGGGTAGCTGACGCAAAAGTTCCCGTTCAAAATTATCGCGCCAGAGTTTGCGCAGCAGGTGTTCGCTGCGCCCAATCTGCTTTTCGCGGGCTTCCAATGCGGCGGTCAGCGCCGCGATGGTGGCCACATTTTCCGTGCCGGCGCGGCGTCCGCCCTCCTGCTTGCCGCCCCACAATAGCGGGGTGAATTGGCTCCGGTGTGGAATTTTGAGAAACCCCACTCCTCTCGGGCCTCCAAATTTATGGGCGGCTCCAGATACATAATCGCATTGGCCCAGGCCGGTGCAGGGCATTTTGCCGATGAATTGCACGGCATCTGTGAAAAACGGAACCTCATAAGCCTGGCATATGGCATGAATTTCGCGCCAGGGTTGAATCACCCCTGTTTCATTGTTGGCAGCCATTACCGCCACCAAGCACGGGCGCTTGTCTGTCATTTCCTGGGTGATCCAATCCACGTCCACGATGCCTTCGGACGTGACGGGGATCAGTCGGGCGCGTTTGCCAAAATAATGCAGCGCGGAATCCAGTACGCAGGGGTGTTCAATGGCAGAAACCCAAATTTCGGCATTGGCGGGGGATTTTTGGGCAAAGTGGTGGGTCACCATGTTATTCGCCTCGGTGGCCCCGCTGGTCCAGATGATATCCGCAGGATGACAACCCATGCTGGCTGCAAGCTTTTCCCTGGAATGGGCCAGAACCACGGCCGCACGGGTTCCAGCCTGGTGCATGGAGGAAGGATTTCCCCCCAGCTTTTCTGTCACGTTCAACCAAGCTTCACGCGCTTCAGGCATGACTGGCGCCGTGGCATTGTAATCAAAGTAAATCATCCGCAGGCAATCATACGTTCCCGGGCGATTCTTGCCAGTTTTTTATGGGCCGCCGTCAAGGGAAGTTTCTGCAATTGCGACCACGATTTCCACTTGCCTGGAGTGATTTTCCCGGGGTGAGGCGGTGGGCACAAATAAGCTGCCAGGGTGATGCGGTAGCGGGTGATGGAATGCTGGATGGAGCCCAAAAGCTCCAATTGGAGCGGTGAATACCCCAGGACCAGGCGTGCCATTTCCTGCGGCGACTGGCCTGACTCGGATGTCTGGGCATTGGGAAATTCCCAGAGTCCGGGATTGATTCCCATGGCGGGGCGCTGACGCAGACAGATTTGATCACGGTCAGCCAGGACAAAAGCCATCCAATTTTGGCGAATGGCGGCTGCGCGGGCGGGCAGGGCGGGCAG